>DASVEV010000139.1:0-25382 GCA_036380415.1 Nitrososphaeraceae archaeon | reverse complement strand
ATATTAGGAAATACTTTGTCACCTAAACTGGACAGATTAGTATATACTCTAGTATCTGCAAGACCAGTCATATTCTGATATACCTTGTAGTCTTCAAGACTAGACATATTAGGAAATACTTTGTCACCTAAACTGGACAGATTAGTATATACTCTAGTATCTGCAAGACCAGTCATATTCTGATATACCTTGTAGTCTTCAAGACTAGACATATTAGTATATAGGGATACGGAAAAAACAGTATTACCATCTGATATTGATTCATACCCATCGTTTTCAATATACGGAACTAATTGAAATAAGTGGAAATGATTAAAATCTGGATTTACGAATTTATCCACTTCTTTATTTAATAAGTTAGCAAGTTCTGGACCTATCTCAGTTTGTTTGTCTTTATCGAATTTCCAATCGTCAGAATATTTCAAATTGACAGCGTGTTTTTCATTTATATATTCTAGTACAGCGTACACCTGTTGGTAGTTAAATAATGATATAAAAACTAACATCAAAATGTAATATATAGTCTGTATATTTGATATTAGTTTCAATATATTATATCAAAAGAAAACCTATAAAAAAGATTTGTTTTTAGATACCAATAATATTTCATATTTTAAGAACAATTAGTAAAAACTGAAATTATCAATCCTTGTTTTTATTTTTTTGTAATAACCAGTTGGATATGGTTCATCCTTAAATCTATTATTGATGACTTCATTAGATACGTCGTTTAACTTGAATTTAATAATTGTATTATTGTTACTAGTTGGATTTTCTTCATAAGTATTAACATTAAATATGAATCTACATTTAGTCAGTAGATTGCCCACTATCGTTATTTGATAATGGGTGGATTATCAGGAAAGCAGAACTCGTAAGAAAATGCAATATAAAGATTCTATAACTTGGAAAATTTCGATAATCAAATATAATCCTTACCACTGTTCTATCTTTTTGAATATTTCTGCTTTTTCATTATCTTTTTTTCTCCAATATGTAGATCCAGCATGGCCAATAAACCATTCAGAATAATCTGCATATCCCAAATCTGAAATGGTGGTTTTTAACAAAGCGTCTAAAAGAATGTAAAGTTATCTTTCTTCTATTTTCATTTGATTCGTCCTTAGACCCCATTCCAATCCTATCTAGTGTTTTTCCAAATGAGGAAACGAGATGATAATACTACATCATTTGATTTTCAAACTATTTATGCAGAATTGAAGGAGAATCATTTTGGACTATAGAAAAATCTATGTCTACACCTAGAACGGAAATAGCAGGTTGAATGATAAAAGTGTAGGAATAATAATTTATTATTAATCCATGTTTTACCTAATTAACAGGATTACTTTTTCAAAGATTACCTTTTAAAATAATCATATTATTAGAAAGTACAAGAGATTTTTATTCTCTAGTATTAAAAATTTCATTAACGTTAGTCACGTTCAATCCAGGTTCAGGTCCTCCTCCTATTACATATATTTTATCATTAACAGACACTGCTGACAATCCATGACGAGCAGTAGGCAGAGGTTCTTTAGATTCCCATTTGTTATCTTTAATATTATATTTTTCATTATTGTTATATGTTTTAGTAATATCTTCACCACCAAATACATAAATAGTATTATTAATTGATCCTGCACTAATTCCACTTCTTTCTGAAGGCATTGGGTCAAGCGTGGTCCATATATCCGTTTTAACATCATACTTCTCATTAACATTCACATTGGTAATGGGTAAAGATCCTTCTATTCTTCCTCCAATTACGTACACATTTCCATCAACAACTGCAGATGCAGCATGATGCCTTGCAGTAGGCATTGATGATTTTGCTATCCAGGTCTTGGTTTTTGAATTGTATGCTTCGTTAGTATCCATAATTCTATTTTCGCCTTCACCACCGATAGCATAAAGTATTCCATCTATAAACACGGCTGTTAATGCACCTCTAGCCGTAGGCATAGAGGATCCCTCAATCCAGGTATCATTTTTGGTATCGTAAATATATAATTTGGCTGAAGGCAGCCAATTATTATTTGTATATCCTCCTATAACATATATACTGCCATTAAATGTGGTTACAGCGGCATGATGAACAGGTTGTGGTAAAGGTGCTATTGTCTTCCAAGAATCATTCTTAATATTATAAACTTCTACAGTATCTAATACTGTGCCAGATTTGTCAAATCCACCTATGACATAAATATTATCATCAATGATAGTAGCAGTAACTTCTGTTCTAGGTGTAGGCATAGATTTTCCAATGGACCAGATAGATTCAGCAGTTTCTGTAAATGCTTGTTGTTGTATTGATACAAACATTAAGAGAATCAAAAAAAACAACAGTAACGGAAAAACTGATAATATAAATAAAGTATATTTCATATTAAAATATAATTTTCTTTAGTAAATAAGATTATCTTTTTAATGTAATATTTCTAAATGTTCTACAATTGGAACGACAAGGTTCACTATTTCTTTTATTATTTTTGAACTATTTCAATAACCTTATTTTATATATCTTTGATATCTGTTATTCTTACCTTCAAACTCATACTAAAAAAAGGTTTATTATGTTGTGCATTGGTATGAAGTATTATTTTATCTGAAACTAAACCACAATAATCAGGGATATTTGTATTGAATCATACAAAATTAAAAACAAATTTTTAGATGAAATGGAGAAAGATGAAGCAAGAAAACATTGAATGAATTGCTAGACTCAATTTTGGTTTGATCAGTGGAATAGAATATAATATTCGTATTTGACTGTTTTTTTATCTTAAGTCTTAACTCTTCCTATTATATAATACTTTAACATATAATAAATAGAATGTTAGATATTAAATCGTCACAACATTATGTAAATTCGATATTGACTAATCGTTTACTAATTAACGATCACAATGTTATTGTAATAAATACTAAAAATTCCCTTATTGCAGGTGCATTTGGTATTAATTCTACTATTTGGCCTATTAATACTAAAGGAATTATTTTAATTAATTCAGATTATTTAGATCAAGGACAATTTACAGAAAAAGAGATTCAATTTATTCTTGCTCACGAAACAGCGCATATCTATAAAAATCATAGTTTAAATACCTTGATGTGGAACATAATAGAACGGCTTCTGAAAAATTTAGATTATAACGCACCACTAATTGTAGAGACATTCAAGGGATTACTAACATTACTTAGTCCTAATAATCTTCCGCCTAATGCAGAAGATTTAAAAAATAATGAATATGAAGCAGATATGATTGCATTAAATTATGTAACGGGAGATCTTCGGAGTGCAATTTCATGTCTACAAAAATTGTCTAATGGCGATCTAAATTCACCTTCACACACCTGGGAACTGTTTGATTTGAAACTGCCAGCAATGACGTTAAGGCAGAGAATTGATGTATTAAAAGAACGCTATTATTCATTTAGAACGCTTTAAATTTCTAATTTGACTAGTTTACACGTTCCAGTACAAATAAACATAAAGAATCAATAGACCTGTCTATATAAATATAATCTCTGTTTTCTTCTATTATTCTTGTCATTCTGTAGAGGTATAACTCACCAATTATGTTTTTGTCTATTACTTAATAATTTATACAAATCTAATTGTCGGCTTGTTATTGTACTAATATTTGATTTATTCATTCAGAATTAATTAAAATTTCTTGTTGTTGTCAATATCTTCATCAGTTAATTCTTCTTCATCCTCATTTAATCCTGTTGACATTTCATTATTGTCGCTGCTACTACTGCTAATGTTACTGTTATTATTACTATTATTATTAGATTCTATGTTATCATCATCTTTTGATCGAAGATTTTCCAATACTCTTTGTATTTTGATATTGTTGTTAGCATACAATCCGTTTGTAAAAATTTCTTTAATTGCTTTGATACCTTCACTTTCTAACTTCAAGACATCTACTGCTATATTTGCTGCTACTTCTGCACAGCGTGATTTCTCGCCGCCAGAACTAAATCTTTGGATTTAACCATTCTATAAAACTAGCATAGTTCAAAGAACGTACATCATCGAAATAATCGGGAAGTATTTTTATAAATTTAAATCCATTATCAAGTTCAAATGATAATACAGGATCTCGAAGTTCTCGTCTAATTACCTTCTCTGCATATTCTAAGGCTGACATTTTACCTGCATATTCGCAATAGTTAAACAATCTTCCTCCTGCAATCATTCTCCTTAAATTCATTTTCATAGTCAAATCTTTTCTAGTGTCATAAAGCATGCTTCCTATACCTTCATGCCTATACTTTGGATGTGATGAAATATCTGCCCCATACAGACTATCACCATCATAAGAATGATTAGTAAACATACCATTTGCAGTAATATCCATCCATGTGTGTTCTTTATATTCTGGATCAAAAGACACTATAAGAGTACTTGCTGAACCTACTATTGTGCCATCTGGTTCGACAGTAACAAATTGGCCCTCAGGAAAAATATCAAGATGACTTTCGAGCTCTTCTGTCTTCCATATATTACCATATTTGGCAAGAAATGGAAATGATTGCTTTTGTAGATCTATAATCTTTGGAATATCACTTTTTATAGTATTTCTAACTTTAACCCCGGTGTGATGAGGGTGTAATAGTTCAGTCATAATAACAAGTATAAATAAGATTAATAACCAAATTTAAGTTTGATTGTAAATATTGTCAATAAGAAAACAAAAATAGAAATATAATATCTAAATCTGGAATATGTAGCCAATATTTTTGTCTTAGGTAAAATTGGATTTATTTTCTTCAAATGAATTACAATATACTAGGCTCTATTAATGATAATAATTTATTAAACGGTATGTTATGTATACCAAATCTTCTAGGCAACGGGTTTTAATTTATTATACCAGTTTCTAATATCTATCATAATAACAATAAATTAATAAAACTATTAAAATTCAAAGTATAAATCTAAATTCAAATAAATTAAAGCATATATGTCAATTATAGATTGTCATGTTCACCTAAATTATTATAGTAATATTCACAAGAGTAAAACAATTTCATCATTAAAAGACAGACTCACAGAACTGCTAAAAACTATGAATAATAACAATATAGATTATTCTATTATTTTAACATCATATAAATTTGATATGGAGAGACCATCAACATCTCAAATTATTGATATTTTAAAAAATAAAGACTATAAGCTTGGGATAGTAGCTGGATTTACAATTGATAATCACAATGATGAATATTTTAGAAAATGCAGAGAATGGCTAAAAGATGGATTAATCAAAGGTATAAAACTATATTGTGGATATGAATATTATTATCCTTATGATAAAAGATATCAAAGAATTTATGACATTTGTATAGAACATAAAGTTCCTGTTATGATTCATACAGGAGATACATTTTCCAATATTTCTAAGGTTCGCTTTGCTCATCCATTGAATATAGACGATATAGCTGTTGATAATCCTGAATTAACTATTATTATGTGTCATTTAGGAAATCCTTGGATATTAGATTGTCAAGAAATACTATACAAAAATAAAAATGTCTATGCAGATATTTCAGGCTTGGTAATCGGAAATTTTAAATTATATGATCAAAGATATTACATGTATAAAATAAGGGAACTATTATGTTATCTTGATATGCCCCATCGTTTGTTGTATGGAAGTGATTGGCCTATTTCCAATATGGATAGTTACATAAAGTTTGTGGATAAACTTAAACTTAATAAACAATCACGTGATCTTTTATTATTCAAAAATTCTCATAATATTTTTCGACTATAATTCTTGATTTACTTTTGTAATGGAACTCCCAATCTAATATGAATAAAATGAATGAAAAATTGAATTAAATTACTATCATACCCTTAACTCGCTAAAATTTTTATAAAGCCTTTAAAAAGTATATTGCTCACACCAGATCAATGTTCTATCATTATAACGATTACAGATTCCAAAAAATCATAGATGAATTCATTTTATCTTCAACTGATGATGAACACTTATCATATGCTATAAGAAGTATTGATTATCACGCAAGAAAGTTAGGAATCTCTTTTTATCATATGATGTTTACTTTAATTCAAAAAGATTCAAGTGAGAATAAAAGAAAAGAAATGGTTAAGTGAAGATATAAGATAAATAATATGTTTGATAAAAGAGAGATGTAACAAAAGTTGTAGTTAAAACAGGATTACCGATAATAATAGGAAAATAGTAGAACATATAACTATAAGAATTATCCTTACAAATATTGATTATCTTTTAGTACTAAAATAAAATACTTTGATTAATCTAAAATAGCACAGGAAAAAATTAAGAATTGACTCCACTTTATGACAACATCTATTAAAAATAATAAAATATATCATCTCATATATGAAAAAATTTGATTTAATCGTTATTGGCTCTGGTTCTGGGTTAGATGTGGCTAATGCAGCAGCAACAGAGAAAGGGTTAAAAGTTGCCATTGTTGAAAAAAATAAACTAGGAGGTACTTGTCTTAACACAGGATGTATACCTTCAAAATTACTTATACATAGTGCAGATATAATTGAAATAATAAAAAAAGCAGACACTTTTGGCATTACAGTGAGGGATTATTCAATTGATTTTCAAAAAATAATAAACAGAGTTAATAAAATTGTTGATAGAGATGCAAATGAAATTAAAAAAGGATTACAAATAAGTAAAAATCCTCGACTTTTTTTACAAGAATGTAGATTCATAGGAGAAAAGAATATCTTGATAGCAAATGATGAAGTTATAACTTCAGACACAATTCTCATTGCATCAGGGACAAGACCAAATATTCCTAATATAGAGGGCTTAAAAAATGTAGAATATATAACAAGCAATGAAGCATTAAGCTTAAAACAACAACCAAAAACTCTTACCATAATAGGAGGAGGATATATTGCTTGTGAATTGGCTCATTTCTTTGGTTCATTAGGTACTAAAATCAATATAATACAACGCAATGATCTTTTAATTCCACAGGAAGACACAGATATTTCAACTAGAATTTCAGATATATTCTCAAAGAGATATAATATCTATTTAGGATATAATGCTGAAGAAGTATCTTATGATTCTAAAGAAACAAATGGTAAGAATAAAACAGAAATAATTAATGTAATAGCAAAGAACAAATTTGGAGATTCTGTGAAATTAAGTTCTGATCAATTACTAATTGCAACAGGAAGAATACCAAATTCTGATATGTTAAATATAGAAAAAAGTGGAGTCAAAATAAATGAAAAAGGTTTCATAGTTGTGGATGAATATCTAGAGACAAATATAAAAGGAATTTTTGCATTAGGAGATGCAGTTGGAAAATATCAATTTAAACATAATGCGAATAATGAAGCACAATATGCATATAATAATATTGTTCATCCTGACAAAAAAATACTTGTAAATTACACTGCAATGCCTCATGCTATTTTTACAAATCCTCAAATTGCAGGTGTTGGATATACAGAACAACAATTAACAAAAGAAAAGATAGAATATGAAAAATCTATTTATCCATATATTCAAACAGGAATGGGGCAAGCAATAGAGGATAAAGAAGGATTTGTAAAATTTCTAATTGATAAAAGAAATAGAACAATTCTTGGATGTCATATTATGGGAACTGATGCCGCAATTTTAATTCATGAAGTATTGGTTGCAATGAGAATGGACAAAGATGAAGGAAAAATCGATAATATTACAAGAACTATACATATACATCCATCACTATCTGAAGTAATAAGTAAAGCAGCTTATATTTGATAATATTATCATGTTGATATATAGATAATTTTAAAAGATTTAGAATAAAAATATTTAATTTAAAGAATTAGTTCATTGCGTGTAACCTCGATATAAAAGAATTAACAAAAAAGGTAAATTTTTATTTTTTCTTTACCCATTCATCATCTTTATCTTTTTTATATTTTTTCTTTACAGCAGACCAAGCTACTTTATGTGCAACTTCTTCTGCACTCTCTTTCTTTCCTCCTCTTCTTTTATCTGGATCTTTATATTGTTCCAATGCACTACTATGAGCCTCTTTAAATATTTCTTGAGCATGGGAAGGAAGTTCATCTATTCTTTTCTTTGTACCTTCAGAAAGATCTTCCTCTTTTGTGTCACTATTATCATTTTTACTTCTTTTTCCTTCTTCTTTTTCTTTACCCGTATTCTTCACCATAATAAATAAAGATCAAAAAACTAATTAAAAATTAATGTATTTGAATTTACAATCGACTTTAATAAGTATATTTGAATCAGTATTATTGAATTAAAATCAAGGATTAATATATACATCTAGGAAATATTATAAAGTTATTCATATCTTGAGATTAACGACCAACAAAATTAACCTAAGTTTTCTAAATTTGGATGATACTGATATTAGTGGGATGAATTTCAATGATGGTAACTTTCATCGCGCGCTTATCTTAAAAAAACCATATTTGATAACTCTGATTTATCAAAAGCTGATTTTTTTGTTCGGATTTAACTCAAGCCCATCTATAGAGATCTAATCTTAGCAATACCTTTTAGGTCAAATTTGGTCACATCCATCAGCTCCTCATTATGATAATAGTTCTCAAAGTGGATTCACTGGAAGTAAAAAGAAAAGTGAATACTCATTTGTTAAGTAATTCCAATGAGAATGTATATTATTTATTTAAACTTTTAATTACTAAATAATTGCTTATAGATGATAAGCAATATTCTATAATATAGAATTTGGACAAGAAAAATCTTGCAATTGGTAGTACCGTTAGCATAGGGAATTATCTCATAGAAAGACTATTTAATCATGGCATAAGACATGTTTTTGGGGTTCCAGGAGACTTTGTACTTGGATTCTTTAATCAACTAATGAATAGTAAAATTAAAGTAATTAATATGTGTGATGAGCAAGGAGCAGGATTCGCAGCAGATGCCTATGCTCGTATTAATGGATTAGGTGTTGCTTGTGTTACGTACTGTGTTGGAGGGTTAAAGATTGTTAATCCTACAGCAGAGGCTTTTGCTGAAAAATCACCTCTTGTAATTATTAGTGGGTCTCCAGGAATAAAGGAACGTAGAAAGGATCCCTTGCTTCATCATAAGGTAAAGAACTTTGATACTCAGTTTAAGGTATTTGAAGAAATAACTGTTGCATCTGTACTAATAGATAATCCTCCAACTGCTGCACAAGAAATTGATCGAATGTTAAATTCAGCCTTAAGTTATAAAAGACCAGTCTATATCGAACTACCTCGTGATATCGTTTCAGTAGATATTTTTGTGGATGATAGTTCGAATAATGGTGCTGAGTTTGATCAATACCAGGAAAAGAGTGATCCTATCATACTGAGGGAAGCGCTTAACGAGACTATTGATATGATTAATTCTTCTAAGCGACCTGTTATCTTAGCAGGAGTAGAAATCCAGAGGTTTGGATTACAAAATGAATTGCTGCATCTTATTGAAAAACTCAAAATACCTGTATCATCAACTATTTTAAGTAAATCTGTTATAAGCGAACTTCATCCATTATATTTAGGAGTTTATGAAGGTGCTATAGGACATGATTCTGTTAGGGAATATGTAGAATCTAGTGATTGTTTGATTCTTTTGGGTGCTTTAATGACAGATATTGATCTTGGAGGATTTACTGCAAAGATTGATCAGAGAAGAACTATTTGTATAAATAGTGAAAAATTTTCTGTCAGATACCATAATTATGAAGATATAAGTTTAGAGGATTTTATTATCAACTTAATTGAATCTCAGGATATTAAACAACGTGTCAATATTATTAATATTCCACAGTCACATAATCTTCAGAAATTTTATGCTATAAAAGGTCAAAAAATTACAATTAATCGTATGTTTCAGTGCATTAATTCATTTTTAAAAGATGATATGATTGTCTTGGCAGATATTGGTGATGCTTTATTTGGAGGTACGGATTTAGTAATCCATCGTAAAACAGAATTTTTGTCTCCTGCATATTATGCTTCTATGGGTTTTGCAGTACCTGCAAGTATTGGAACTCAACTAGCCAACCCAAAATTACGACCTATAGTTATAGTTGGAGATGGTGCTTTTCAAATGACAGGTATGGAAATATCAACAGCATTAAGATTCAATTTAAATCCTATTGTGATTGTATTAAATAATGGTGGATATGGTACAGAACGTTCTATTTTAGATGGTAGTTTTAATGATATCCTAACCTGGCAATATAGTCTAATTCCACAGGTAGTTGGTGGAGGTAAAGGATTCATTGTAGAAACAGAAGAACAATTTATAGATGCTTTGCTTTGTGCCAAAAGTAATACTGAAAGTTTCAGTATTTTGGATATTCACCTAGATTCTAATGATAAATCCCCTGCATTACGAAGGCTTGCAGAAACTCTAAAAAAAACTGCAACATAGGTACAGTAAAGTAGGGTTCTTTATTAAGATCAGAAATTATTAAATGTAAAGTAAAATTAGACAACATATAAACACTATGTTATAAAGCCTTTTTAAATTGATAATAATAAAATATAAACTAAAATATAAAATTCAAATAATATGAAATCATTAAAACAAATTATGTTAGAAATAAATATAAATCAAGGCTTAATTAACAAAATAATTATACCAAAACTTCTTAAAGAATTGAAGAATTTTCAGTTGTTTTTTTAGAAGGCTAGGGTTTTATAATGAAATCATTTTGACAATAATCCTAATTTTTCTCTAAATATTTATGATTATAATAATTACCCTTTATTGACTCTAAAGTCTCTGCTAATCTTTATTAGTAATTTCAATACTGAAAACGATTTTGTTTAATTTAAATAATACAATATTAAGCAAGAAATAGTAATTTACCGTGTTTTTTGTTAGTATTTGCTAAAATTTAAAAATGACTGAGTATCTCTCTCCACTTCATTAGATAACTATAACCTTATCGTAGGTGTTCAACCAACTGGACTCCACTGTTTTTTTGACACAATTTTATAGAACAGTTATTAGAGATAATGTGGGTATTTAATTGTGAGTAAACAAAACAAGGATAATCTTAATGATCCGCATATTCGAAAACTTTTCGAAGATAAGAATTTTGTTTTTTTGTCTTCATTAATGAAAGATGGCTCTCCTCACGTAACACCTACTTGGACAGATATTGAAAATGGTAATATTCTTATTAATACGGCGATAGGCAGAATTAAACAAAAGAATATTTCACGCGATCCTAGAGTCGCATTAGCAATATCTGACCAAAATAACCCATATGATATGGTTACGATCAGAGGAAAAGTAATAGAACAAATTAGTGGGGATGCAGCTGAAGAACATATAGATAAGTTGGCAAAAAAATATATTGGCAAAGATAAATATCCTGGGAGATCTCCGGGAGAAAAAAGAGTACTTTTAAAGATAAAACCTGAAAAGATATTTCATATGAAACAATGACTCTCAAATTCATTTAAGTATATTATAGTATAGTAATTTAGTTCTCTATTCACATTACTTATAGACTTTGTAGTAGGGATATTTCTGTTATCGTTAAAAAATTTTTGTTAATTGCATCAAGGTCTAAAATAATATATATTGCTCTTATTTGTTTGTCTATGGTTACTAGTTTATTATATATCCTAAATATATTTAAATATTGTTAACGTATTATATTTTAAAATTTATCAGCAAAACAATTGCATTTACTAAACTAAATTGATATGATCTTTTCTATTTAATCTTATGAGATATTTTCTTCCTATCATACTCTCGCTTTTTTGTCCAACCTAATCTCTTATTATTTAACATTTCAAAATTCTCATAAATATGTGGTCTTTTTTTTCTCATTCCTTCTACTGCAGATGCTGCCTTGTTCCAAAATGGAGTGGGATTGAACATATCAAAGTAAATGTCAGGATCTATCATTCTATGGCTTATAATAACACCTGATAACTCAAAAAATCCACAAACAGCAATAAAATAAGATCTTTGGATTGAAGATCCTCCATACTTTTGTATGTATTCTTCGTAACTATCCACATCTAGTTCTTCTAAAAACCAAAGTATTGCATCTCTATGGCTATCATAAATTCTGTATAATTTTATTAGTATATCAGAATTTACGGCATCTTTTAAAACCATAATAAATTATATATGTAAAAGTAGATAAATGATTCATTAATTAGTAGTTGAATGTACTTTTATTACTCCAATTCTGATCTCTAGAAAGATTTCAAACTACTCTATGAGAAGAGGCGCGCAGGTAGTCAACGATTTTGACACAATTTTATGTTAGTTTATATAAATACTAATACCAATACCTCTGTTTGAAATATGACTGGGATGCATCAACTTACGATAAGATCTCTGACGTAATAGAATCATAGGGATTAGAGGTAATAGAACGTATAAACTGGAAAGGAAACGAAATAATTCTTGATGCTGGTTGTGGTTCTGGAAGATTAACCAAGATATTATCAACTAAAATTCCAAACGGGAAAGTTTTTGCAATAGATCTTGATTCATCGATGATAAAACTTGCAAATGAAAGACTAGGAAAAATTTCGAATGTTAAATTCATCCAAGCAAACATCTGTGAAATAGAACTTCAAGATAAAGTAGATGTTGTGTTTTCAAATGCTGTATTACATTGGATCTCAAATCCCAGAAAGGTGTTTGGACATTTTTGGCAAATTCTCAAACCAAATGGCAAACTATTAATTCAATGTGGAGGATATGGAAACTTTACAAAGACTCTGCCTGTATTCAATCAAGTCCGAAAGTCACAAGAATTTTGTAATTATTTTTACAACAGTAAAGGAGAGGAAATGTTGAAGGAACCATGGTATTTTGCGAAAGCAGAGGATACAGAAACAATCTTAAAAGAAATAGGCTTTAGTAATATTGAAGTATTCCTAGAAAAAAAGTTGTTAAATTTCATGATAAAGAAGATTACTTTCTTTTCATAAAAACGATTGTTCTACGACCATATTTAGAATATTTATACAATGACAGTTTAAAAATTAGGTTCGCTAAAGCAATAGCTCATGAAATTAAAACTAGCTTTAAAGAATTACAATGGAAATTGGATTATGTTAGGTTAAACATTCATGCAAAAAAATAGTATATTAAAGCCTGAATTTACTGTCTACAAAATTTATTTTTGATATTCAAAAACTTTTTAAATCTATTTAAACACAATTTTTCAGAAATGAAAGGATTTTAAAATATACAATATTAGAATTAAATGTTTTAAATCATATAATGTTAAGCATTCAGAAAATGCAGAGATAGAATGACTTTCATCAACTATTGGAATAAGTTAGATATTATGGTAAATTGAACTTATTGTATTAAATTATAAAATATAAAAAATATTAGACTTTTCTTATGTACTGCGGATTACGACCTATCTATTTATAATGATTTTAATTAATCATTGCTAGATTTTAATTCTATATCTTTATGTGGACACACTGATATTATCTCTTCTGCTAACTTGTAACTTTCTTCCTTTATATCTTCACTTTTAGAAAATTTAAAAATTGTTTTTGTATTCGGTAAATAAACTTTCTTTAAATTCAAATCACCATCTCCTTCTTCTCCTTTTTTAAAGACATAGCGTTCTCCTCGTTTGGTTATAGGATTCCAACTTCTTAACAATATTCCTTGTTTCTCTATATTCTCATTTGTTATTTTATCATAAACAACTGTATGCATAAAGAGGTGAAAAAAGGTCTTATTTGAATTGTAGAAATATCTTAAAGTATAGTAATTTTTAGGATGATTGTGTGTACGGTTTGTTTTTAATTCTTCTGTTTTTGAATCAAAATGCATTTCAAAACAGGAACTAGTGGTTTTTTCAACTTTCATATAATATTTAATACACAATACGGGGATTTAAATATGCTGTAAAAAGGATAGTGGGTATATATTATAATAGAAACTAAATTAATTATAATAGAATGTTAAAGGGAGGAAACCTCTAACATCCATGAGAGTTGATTGCTCAAGAATATGTTGTGAGAGATTAATGATATAAGAAGGTAGGATAAAAGACTGTTGATTTTTGGGATAAAATCTTTATTAGATGATCTAAAATTATTAGATATTACTAATGATTTTCAATTTTTTTTGAAAGGTAAAAATGACAAAAATTACGCTTGACGAATTAAAAAAGGGCGAAGACTCTTCTAATCTGTCCACGTTTCAACCTAATATTCAAGAGCGATGGATCTATTCAGTGGGCTCATATGACGACGACGGCGGAGAAAATTAAAATATATTGGAACTTTTATATCAAAACCTGGCACGAAAATAATCGTTAGCATGAAAGATTTAGTGTAGTGATAGATAAGTAGAAAATAGTTAAAATATTTGATATTGATAAGAATTCCCAGTAGTTTCCACTTTATAGATAAAAATTTTTAATGAGAAAAAAAGAAAAGGGAGGAGTAAGATAGAACATACATACACAGATGAATAACAAAAACCAGATATCTGGGTTACATCATGTTACTGCTATTTGTAGTAATCCACAAAAAAATATTGATTTTTACACTACATTATTAGGACTTAGGCTTGTTAAAGTAACTGTAAACTTTGATGATCCTACTACATATCATCTATATTATGGAGACGAAGTAGGCCATCCCGGAACAATTTTAACATTTTTTCCATGGTCTGATGCTCCAAAAGGTCATAGAGGTACTGGTCAAGCTATAACAACATCTTTTCTAATACCTGAAAAATCTATTGATTACTGGAAGGATCGTCTCAAAAAGAACGATATTTGTTTTGGAGGTCCTAAAAAACGCTTTGATGATGAACAAGTATTAACGCTATATGATCCTGATGGTCTTGAATTGGAACTTGTTGCTCATTCATCAGCCAAGGAGAACGACGAAAGATTTTGGAAAGATGGGCCAATCTCTTATGAGAACGGTATAAGAGGATTTTATTCAGTAAGCTTATCTGAAGAAGGATATGAGCTTACTTCAGAAATTTTAAATGAATTAGGATACAAAATGATAGAAAATGAAGGTAACCGTTTTCGCTTTCAACAAGTAGATTCAAAATCCACAGGAGCTAAAGTGTTAGATGTTCTTTGTTTGCCATATAGTTATCCTGGAATGATTGGAATAGGAACTGTTCATCATATAGCATTTAGTACTTCCTCAGATGAAAATCAAAAAATGATTAGGAAAAATATTATAAAAAAAGGTTTAAATCCTACACCTGTAATTGATAGAACTTATTTTCATTCAGTATATTTCAGAGAACTAGGTGGTATTTTATTTGAAATTGCTACAGATCCTCCCGGATTTACTATAGACCAAAAAATAGAAGATTTAGGCAGTAGGCTTGTGTTACCAACGTGGCTTGAACCTGTAAGGGAAAGTTTAGAAAAAGTATTACCAAAGATAGAACTATCCAAAAATAATAAAGATAATTCAATAATAAGTGACCAGCAGCAATGATTAAATCAAACGATTTTGGATTTAATCATATATTTATTAATTCTTTTTCTAATGGTTCTAATAACAAAAAATATGATGATAGAAATAAGAAATTGACACTTGTATTATTGCATGGTACCGGTGGCAATGAAGAAGATCTTATTTTCCTTGGAAAAAAAATTGAACCTAATGCATCGATATTAAGTCCAAGAGGAAAAGTATTGGAAAATGGTATGCCACGATTTTTTAGAAGGCTATCTGAGGGAGTTTTTGATTTAGAAGATCTTAGAATTAGATCCCACGAACTTGCAGACTTTATCCAAAAATGTTCCTTGCATTATAAATTTGATTTAGAAAATACAATTGCAATTGGATTTTCAAATGGAGCAAATATGTCTGTTAGTATGCTTTTTCTTCGTCCTGAAGTACTTCAAGGCGCAATTCTTTTCAGGGCTATGGTTCCTTTTATTCCTGATCCTTTACCAAATCTTTCAAGCAAAAAAATACTATTATCTGCAGGATTAGAAGATCCAATAGTTTCGAGAAATGAGACAGAAAATCTATTTAGATTGTTTCAGAAAACTAATGCAATCATAACATTGAAATGGCAACCTTCAAGTCACAATCTAATTCAAGAGGATATACTAGTTGCAAAACCATGGATATCGTATAATTTTCCAGCTTAAATAAAATTAAAATGCAATTTAATTTGTTTCAAAGATTACTATTTTCTAATCTGATCATGCTGGCATTTACTCTAAAATAGTTTGATTTTCTACTAGAGCCGATAAAATATTGTTACCTTTAGAATAATAACATCCATATATCCATGCTCTCCAAAAGGTTATAATGATGGTTTTCTACCATTATCTATCTTCTCCAGAATTGCATATTATTCAATCTTTTGACCGTTCCTTTGATATTACCAAAAAAATTCTTTAAATATTTTTGGTAATCTGTTTTTGAAGCTTCTTTAAGTCTAACTTATTGTATTTGATGTATTCTGAATTATTATGTGCAATAAAGCTCAATCTAATTAGTATATAGTATATGTAATAATTTTATTATCACTATCAAGTGTGAGCCGTTAAAAATACCTATATGGAACAACATTTGATAATAATTTAAAAATATGAGTGTTATTGATGAGGACAAAGAAAAAAAAATGGTACTCAGCGAACCGATCATAAAAATAATAAAAGATAAAAATTTTGCTTTTTTGGGAACAATAATGAGAGATGGTAGACCTCAGGTATCTCCTATATGGATCGATATTGATGATGATAATAATATTATTTTAATTAATACAGCCCAGGGAAGAATAAAACAAAAAAATATTTCAAGAGATCCTAGAGTATCTCTATCCCTTGTTGATAAAAATAATCCATATAGTATGGTAACAATTCAGGGAACTGTCATTGAACAGACAACATTAGGAGCTAATGAGCATATAGATAAACTTGCAAAAAAATATCTTAATATAGATAGATATCCAAGTCATTCATCTTCAATCCAACGGGTAATATGTAAAATTAAACCAGAGAAAATGTACTATTTACCTCCCAGATATACAGAGTTTATTGGAAAGTCTTAGGTCTATTTTATAAGAAACTACTTTAAAAATCATATAGTAGACATTGATATAAAATATTGAATTTAATTATGTCCGTTTAACTAGATGTTTTAATAATTAAGAATAATAATAAAATAGTCTTATGAATATGATACAAATGAACAATAATAATAATTCCCTACATAGAATACTTAAACCCCTGATAGCCATAGCCATCATACAAGCTAAGATCATGCTCATAAATATTATTAGTCGAACTTGCAGTACCAAAGATCATTACCCTATTATATGTGATCATCAGGATTGGTGCCTAAAGGAGGAGAATTAATGACTATAAACTCATGGCCAGCATTGCCGTTGGAAGAGTGGAAAAACACCTATGCCACATTGCATATGTGGACACAAATAGTCGGCAAGATCCGACTCGCACTCGCTCCACCCAGGAATCACTGGTGGAATACTACTCTGTATGTTACACCTCGCGGACTCACAACGTCCTCTATGCCCTATAATGATAGACTACTCCAGATAGACTTTGATTTTATTGATCACATGCTTGTTATCGAAACAAATGAAGGTTCTATCAAGAGAATTCCTCTCAGACCTAGATCAGTAGCTGAGTTTTATAAAGAAACTATGGCCGCCTTGCAATTACTGGGGATGCCTGTAACCATCTGGACAACACCGGTCGAAGTACCGGATCGCACTCCATTTGAGGAGGATTTCAAACATGTAGACTATGATCCTGAATATGCACAGCGGGTATGGCGCATTCTGGCGCAAGGAAGTCGAATATTATCTGAGTTTAGTTCCCGATTTATTGGCAAAGTTAGCCCAGTACATTTTTTCTGGGGGGCTTTTGATCTGGCAGTAACCCGCTTTTCTGGACGAACAGCGCCTTTGCACCCCGGTGCACCAAATATGGCCCGTTTTGTGGCGGTAGAAGCATATTCCCACGAAGTAAGTAGTTGTGGTTTCTGGCCAGGCGGAGGTCCTATCGATGAACCAGTTTTCTATGCTTATGCCTATCCTGAACCTCAAGGATTCAAGGACTATCCTATTCAGCCACCAGAGGCGTTCTATCATACAGGAATGGGAGAGTTCCTTCTGCCATATGATGTTGTTCGGACCTCCGACACACCTGATAAGGTATTGTTGTCTTTCTTGCAGAGTAGTTATGAAGCAGAAGCAATGTGTGCCAAGTGGGATCGTCATACATTGGAGCGTCAGTAGATGGTAAATCATATTTTGTGTTTTTGTCACCTATGGTTTCATTTATGTTTCACTCTAGAGAAGGTATATATGAAATAAAAGGAAAATATCTCCTGAAGAGTTTGTATAACTAAACGGGTTCACTTCTTTTCTGTAACTAAATTTGAGCCAGATTGATAATGTCATTGTTATAATCTATCAGTAAAAATGGGAAGTAGAAGATAAAATAACCGACATTAATAAATCATAACTATCATGAAATTTATTACTCAATTAATATTTTTAGCAAAGTTTTATAAAAACTCTCAAAAATCATATGTTGCAAATTAAATTTCAAGCCACCCTCTGTACAAATGTTGTTTATTTCTTATCATAGGTAACGAGAAGACTGCGTGAGTGGGATCAAAAACAACTTTCAACATTTTAGAATATTGTCTTTTGATTTCTAATTTATTTATAAAGATAAGCTTTATCCTGGATTGCTCTTACGACCTCTCTATCTATATCTCTTTGAAAGGATAAAGTAACTTTTTCTCTTGAAATAATTAATTTTGTTAAAAAAAGTTAAAATTGTATAGAAAAAAGGATAGTAATAGTACGTTGGCTAAGATAGCTATTATAGTTGGATCAGTAAGACAGAATCGTCAAGGTATTAAAGTCGCTCGTTGGATGGAAGAAAAATTGAAAAATCGAGAGCATATTGTCTATTTTATAGACCCCCTTGAACTTAATTTACCACTTTTAGATAAAATGTATAAGGAAATTATAAACCCATCAGAAAATTTAAAACAATTGAGAAATCAAATTGTCGAAGCAGATGGTTATATGCCTATAACTCCAGAATATAATCATAGTACATCTGCAGCAATGAAAAACACACTTGATTATTTTCTTGAGGAATATTATTTTAAACCTTCTGCAATCGTGTCATATTCTGTTGGTGGATTCGGGGGAGTTAATGCTGTACAACATCTTAGATTAATATTTGCAGAATTAGGAGCGCCATCCATTTCTTCCTCGTTTTCAATATCCAAAGTTCAAGATGTATTTGATGATGATGGTAGATTAAGAGATCAACTCTATGAGAAAAGAGTAGTACGATTTATTGAAGAATTTGAATGGTATATAGAAGCATTCAAAAAACAAAGAACCAAAGGAACTCCATATTGAGAACGCTACTATACTATATTATTTTTATAAATATACGTTAAAAAACGAAACAAGATCCGAATCAAAAAACCGATATAAACATGCTATTAAATAGAGGTAATAAAATAGGAAAAACACTTTTGTATATAGCAACAACTTAGACGGGTCAGTAGCAAAATGTCTATATTTACACTCCTTATAAATAAAAAAGATGTAGGGCTTTGTCAGCATTTGATTGTTTTTCATTCAAGAAGGTTACAGTAAATATCCTACAAAAGACAAAAATTGTTTGTCAAAAAGGCCAATATGAATGGTTCTTTGTCGAATCAGTAGAATTCTGTAAACTAAACAAAACCTAAGGTCCAACAGGTCAACAAAGCCCAATTGATCCTAAGCGCCACAAGGAATTCAGTATACGATGTCCAATTAGAATATTTCTTCCAGTTGATCTTGAGGGAAATCTTAACATTCGAGTAGAGAATACAGAATCTATTACAGCATTTCCACAGAGATATCATTTCGAACTCGGTCTATATTCAAATAATGAGAAAGAATGCAACTATCTATGCTATGCATTATGTGCAGATATAATTCCTTAATTTTTTTATTTTTATTACTAATAACATATAAAATTATTTTATATAATAACAATAGTTTATTGATTAAACTCTCAAGATAGATTTACTAGTATGTATTGATAAATACAAAATTATTATTATTACTATTATAGAATTATCAAGCAGTTAGTAGTAAAAAACTACTAGTGCAAATCCTGTAATTGGCATTGTCATTGTTGTTATCCTCTTCTGGACATTCTATCTATCCAAAGTCTACTCCTATCCATTCAGGCTATGGCAATTAAATTGTCTTCAATTATTAAATAATATAATTAACATTGATATTTACTTCGAAAAACCCAGTCATTCCAAAGAACTTCGACATACCATAGCCTTCTATATATCCTTGGCTCATCGAGGGCTATGGCTTTTTGCTATTATCAATAATAAAATAATTGATTTGTCTCTAATGATTAAATAGTATGTATCATGAAAGTTAGTACAGTCCAAAGAAAAAGAAAATAAATTAGTTCATCATAGCCTTCTATTGTTATGAGATGTGCTCCTTAGATGGCTATGGCTTTTATAAAAGTCAATTTAATTTTTTAATTTTATTTAATTAATTAATTTAACTATTAGTCTAGAGGAATTGTTACTTTTGTAAAGTAATATTTTCTCTCTCTTGCTAATCAATTATATTAACCAAATTTCCTATTATATTCATTTTATAAATGTACATCAATTTAGAAGAAGGATTTAAAATAAGATATGATGAATATGGAAAAGATAAACAAAAGCATATCCTATTTATTCATGGTCTTGGTTCATCTCCTATTGTATGGAGAGATATTCCACAAGCGTTATCAGAACATTTTCATACTATAGCTGTTGATTTAATAGGATTTGGTGAAAGCGATAAACCTGAATTAAATTATACAATAAGCTATTTTGCTCTATTCATAAAAAATTTTCTTAGACAGATTGGAATAACCGATCAAGATAAAATAACAATAATAGGTCATTCTTTAGGAGGATATATAGCAGTAGAATATGCAACAGAAAACAAGGAACATATTGAAAAGCTAGTATTGATAGATTCATCAGGCATGTTGGATGGACCTACTCCATTACTAGAACAATATCTTGATGCAGCAATGGAAACTGATCCTAATTTAAGATACATTAAAGTGAAAAAGGTGTTTGAAAATTTATTGGCAATACCATCAAGATTATTACCAATTATTGTAGATATCTTTATTTCAGTAATTGAAAAACCTGGAGCAAAGCATGCCTTTGAGTCTGCTTTCAGAAATAGTACAACAACTTCTCTTAATTTGGAGAAGTTAAAGCAAATTAAAAATATTCCTTGCTTAATAATATGGGGTGAAAAAGATAATCTTATACCCATCGATCACATTCACAAGTTTGGACAAATTCTCAAAGATGCTGAACTTCTGGTGATTGATGATGCCGGTCATTCCCCATTTATTGAGAAAACAGCTATTGTTTACCAGAAGTTATTGACATTTTTATTTAACAACAAGTTTAATTAGAAATAATTCTTCGGTGCTAAATTTTCACTTATATGGTTTCGAGTATGATTATAGTTGGGATCGGTTTTCAGCTATTTATATTCTGTTCTTTAACCATTTTTGTCTTTATTTTTATGTAACCTATCTAAGGACATTGTCATATCCTTGGAATAATTATTTCCAGGTATATCTACTACTACTTTTTCTAAGCGTCTACATAACATTTTAAAAGAATCCAAAATATCTATTTCAATTACTCCTGGTAGATGTTGAATATTAGGTACATAATTGTTTATAGTGTATAGATTTTGTATTCTGATTTCTATTTTGATGTCACTGCTTTTCAGATCTTCAGAATCTGATCTATTTATAACTTCTACTAAATTCATGAAATGTTTCTGTTGTTGATCTTGTAATGGATATTTTCCAGAATGAATCGAGTCTTCAATCATTTTACATAATTCTGAAATTTTCATAGATATTTTAATAATGATTTCATAATGCTTAATTTATACCAATCATTATTTCTATATTTAAAAAATGAAAAATAAATGTAGGTCTTACTATATTCATATCATCTACACTTTTAATATTATTAATCCATATTATTACTTTAAAAGAAATCAGTAAATTAAATAATATTTTTATATTTATCTTGTCTCTGTATTTTCTATTCTTTATCTATATTTAATGTATCTTGTTCTTCCGATATAGGATCTTTAATTATCTCTTTTTTTGTCAACAACAATTTTTTTACTACAATCTCTTCTTTAACATATGACCTTTTTTTTGGAACTCCTACTTGTACTTGATTTTCCTTGGAAATTGGATACCTATTTTTCTATTGTTAATGGATTATGTGATTCGTCAGTTTCTTTTTTTTTATTTTTTACTGCTTTTGCCTTGTTCTTAAAATCTGCATCTTGAACTATTATTTCTTCTTCCATTTTGTTAGTATTAATTTCAGTATCTTGTAAAGGTGGTTCATCTTGATAGTTGCTCAATTCTTGTTCAGAGAATTTGAATTTTAAAATTATACCATCATAGCTTTCTGCTCGATCTTTTGGAATGTAAAACTTTTCTTCTTTGTTAGTTGTTCCTCTTTGAATTAATATATAGTTACCTTGAATATCTTGGACTTCACCAAAATCTTCATCATTATTACCTCTTGCTTCTTTTTTAATAACGTCATTCCAATCGATATCAGAATCCATAACTTGTTATATATTTTCAGTTATTTAATAATTCCATATAAATCAATTAATTTTTGTCATACTCTTCAATAGTGGATGAACCCAAATCGTACAATAGATTAGAACAATGGTGTCTATGACTGAATACAAAGACGATTTTTTAATGAATTCTTTTATCAATTAAGTGTACCAACAGTATATAAGAATTCGATATATTTATTAAATTAATAATAAATTGCCATAGCCTGAACTAAAAAATTGGAGAGGGAACTAGAAGATCAGACTATGATAACATTATCCTATGATGGTTTTGGTGTTCTATCATAGGTTCACCTATCTCAGATAATATGTTCCAAAATAGTGTCTTGATGAGCCATTCTTTGTTTATACGATTCTAATCTACGATTTTATTCGCCTAGTTTATGTGAATTTTTCCTTTCTTTTCTTTATTGTCGTTGTCATCATCTTCGTCTTCTCATCTTTATTCTTACAAGAATATGATAATATTTTTAAAAATATCCCAGCGATTATTAGACTTAATACGATCGATATAAACTTCAATATAGAATTATATAATAGGTTATATAAATAAGAATTTATTCTATATATAAACTACCCTTATTATTGGTCTCCTAACTAATAATAATTAAAAAAAATGCGTGAGTGCCAATATACCTTTTTTATTTAAAATATTATGGAATAGTTTTATAATTACTTAAAGAGGTTTTATCTGTAACTAAAATTTAAGGATTAGAGGGCTTTCGAGTATGATAAGTACTCAGGACCTATTTTGTGAAATTAAACTTTACCTTTTAATTGATAATAAATCCGACTATGTAAACAACAATTAAAAGTAGTTCGTTACAATTAAATCTTTAAAACCTTTATTTATTAACAATGAAAACAAAGTTGAAAACTATTTTTTGGATTTTACGTTACTCTTAACCTACATAAGAAACTATAATTCTTAGTATATCATCAATAATACGTCGTTTGATACATCAAGATCATATGCTATAAACCCATTGTACGCTAAAATTAAGTATTAAAATAAGATCTAATTAATCAAAATGCAACAAATTCGTATTGGCATCATTGTATTGGCTACTTTAATAGCATTAGTATTATTTTCATTTCTAATAACTAATACTATATTAAACAGCAGTGACGTGTTTGTAACAATATTTCAGGAACAAAATAGCAATAGTAAAATCAAAGATGCCAAGGAGGATACAAAACTTGTTGCTCTGCATAATGCAAGAGTTCCTGAAATTCAAGATTATCATGATATCCTTTCTGCTGAAGTAAATAAAGTTAATGATAATAAAATTTTATTTTCTATGGAATTAGCTGGAGATGCTAACACAAATGAAAAGTATGAAACAGTATATCTATGGTTAATTTATATTAATACTATTGATGGTATATCTGCTCCTACCTTTGACAAAGAATTTCAATTATATACACTAATTATTCCAAATTTTGGAGCAGATTCTAACTTTAGAAATAAAGCAGGTTGGTATTTAGCAATTTTCAATAATACTAACAATTTCTATACTCTGCCTTTATCAAAAATTTCAGACATGCCTACAAACAAGGTTCAAGTATTTATAGATCCCATTTTCATTGGAAATCCTTCACATTTTAATTATCTCGTGTCGTCCATGATTAGAGTTAATAATACATTTCTTGGTAAGTCACCAGATTATTTAGTTGATTTTGCTCCTGATAATTACACATCATTTTGGCAACAATGGTTTAGATAATGAAGAATTACTCATTAAACTTGTTAAAATAAAATAAATGTTATTTATTTAGTCATATCACCTTCATTCAAAAATAGCTGAAGTGAATAAACAAATTATAGCGATTAGTGCCTACGTCTTCTCAAATGAAATATTTAATTCTAATTATAACATGAGAAGGTAACATAATGTTTTAATTTTTTGATTATTTTTCTAACTTTGACCTAATATCAAACAAAATTTTACTTTTGGATTAATTTTGTTTACATATTAGTAAACCTTAATAGGTGATCAAATGAAGGTATTCGAGCATGGTATATATTTGGAAGTAGTAAACTGGGGTTTATACAATTTTAAGATTAGAAAATAGAGGGAAAATAAATCCAGAACAACATCAACATTCTATTTAAGAAAAAAGATAAATCTACTTCAATTAAAAAAGTAATTTTATATTAATTACTATTAATATTCTAAATTTAGATTATATCAATTTTTTAAAGTAAATTCAATAATTCTTGAATTCATTGTATCTGTTACATATGCATTCTTATTGCTAGGATTTATTGCTATATCTTCAGGTTTGTTCATTTCCCCTACATCTGAACCTTTAGAACCCCACATTGTTATAAACTTACCATCACTATCAAATTTTTGAATTATGGATTCACCTCTATCAACAACATATATTTTTTCAGAACTATCTATTCCAATACCTGGTATACTATAGGAGAATTTACTTTCTCCTAAACCTTTAGAACCCCACATTGTTATAAACTTACCATCACTATCAAATTTTTGAATTCGTGAATTTCCCATATCTGTTACATATACATTATTTTTTGAATCCAAAACAATTCCATGAGGTTTTATAAACTCGCCACCATTTTGTTTCCCTTCGAAACCCCATTTTTTTATAAATTCACCATTATCTTTAAATTTTAAGATTTCAGAGTTTCTT
>DASVEV010000138.1:0-3826 GCA_036380415.1 Nitrososphaeraceae archaeon | reverse complement strand
TACTACATGAATATATTGATAAATATCCTAATCCAGAGGAAGCGTCTAAACATACAATGGAAGCTTATGTTACTATGCGTCACTTTGAAGATGCTGTTAGAAAGGTAAGAAGCCAGAGAGATATGAAACCTGGAATGAAAGATTCACTAGTTCATTTTAGATAATAATAAGAGTTTTTAAAATGACTTAAAATTTTTATTATTTTCTCTCTATGTTAATATCTTTTACAGTATCCAAAACAGAATATATTTACTTGCAGAAAAAAGAATCTAAAAGGGCATCTAAAATTTCTTTAAGGGCAAATATACATGGATTTTTTTTAACGGTTCCCTTAGACTCTAATGAGATGACTTTACAAAATTTTTTACAGGATAAACAAAATTGGATAACAAAAACATATGATTATTATAGAAAGTTTAATCCAAATTTTGGAAAGAAATATGATGACAAATTTCATATTTATTATTTAGGAGAAAAATATAGTGTAGATATAGTTAAAGATGTTGTAAATAATACGATAATATCTTCTTCTATTAATAAAATTACCTTTCACGTATTGAATAAAAAAAATTATAAAAGATACATAAAAAATTGGTATCTTAAACAAACATCTATGGTAATAAATGAAAGAATAAAAATTTTTAGTCCACTGATGAATGTCAGATTTGCCAATATAAAAATAAAGGATAATTCTACACGTTGGGGGAGCTGTTCTAGTAAAGGAAATTTAAATTTCAGCTTATATTTAGTTGCTTTTCCAATGGATGTAATAGATTATGTTGTTGTTCATGAGCTCGCACACTTGAAAGAATTTAATCATTCTAAAAAATTCTGGGAAATCGTTAGGAACATAGATCATGACTATAAAGAAAAAATTTCTTTTTTAAAAAAATATGGCAACTTTGTTGTTCTGTAAAAGAAATTATGAAAGCATTTAACATTATAACAAATTCACTAACTAATCTTTATTATTATTATTATTAGTAATTTTTTTGCCCCTTCTATATCCATGGGTAAATTCTTTATCGTATACTTTTGATAACTGATATTCTATAGGCTCAAGAACATTTCCCACTATTATTAATGCAGTTTTAATTATTTTTTCTTTTTTTGTCTTCTCTGCAATATCTTTTAATTTTCCTTTTATTATTTTTTCATCCTTCCAAGTAGCTCGATATACCACAGCGGCTGGTGTATCAAGAGTATATCTTCCTCCTTTTAATAACTCCTCAACAATTTCCTTTATAAGATGAACACTTAAATAAAAAATCATAGTACTTCCATGTTTTGCCAACTCAGAAATTCTTTCTATTTCTGGAACTGGGGTCCTGAATTCAGCTCTTGTAATGATTAAAGTTTGAGTGATTCCAGGTAATGTTAATTCTAAGTTCATGGAAGATGCAGCACCAAATGTCGCGGAGATGCCAGGAACTACCTTGCAATTAATTCCTTCTTTTTCGAATTTATCAATCTGTTCTCTAATAGTACTGAACAAGGCGGGATCTCCATCATGAAATCTTATTGCTAATTTTCCTTGTTTAGTAATATCTTTTAGCAGAGTAAAAATTTCGTCTCTATTTAATAATGCGGCGTCATACAACTTTACTTCTTTTTTTGCATACTGTAAAATTTCAGGATTCAATAAGGATCCTGAGTATATTACAAGATCAGCTTTTTCTAATAGTTTTTTTGCTTTAATTGTTATTAACTCTGGATCGCCTGGACCAGATCCGACAAAGTAGACAGTATTACTTTCTATCATTTCTTTTAACTACCATAATTGAAAAATATGTTTGGCTGGGTTGTTTCTTACCTTTAATATCTTTTAATTGTTTGATCTCAAGGATATTTTCCTTGGTAGATACATCTTGAGCGATAGCTATCTGAGATTCATCACTAAAGCCTGTTTCTGATAACATATCTATAACACTATCAAAATATCTTCCATCTTTTAAAAATACTATAGTATCAGATGATTTCACTGTATTTTTTACTTTGTTTAAATCATAACAAGCTGGAACAACTGACAAATGTTCATCACCTTCTACCAAACTTATTTTCGATTCAGCCGCAAAAGCAAATATAGATGTAATTCCGGGAATGATCTCTATTTCAATATCTTTGTAATTATTTTTTAACTCTCTATGAATATAAATCCATGTACTGTAAAGTGATGGATCACCGACGGTTAAGTATAACGTTTTTTTACCAGTTCTGACCATTTCTGAAATTTCAGAAGTATTCTTTTTCCAATATTCTTTAAGAGAATTCTTGTCTTTAATCATAGGAAAGACCAGATTTATAATTTTGGTGGATTTGTTAATATATTTAGCAACAATAGATAATGCAATACTAGGCTTATCTGACTTAGAAGTAGGCACAAAAATGACATCAGCCTCCTTAATTAAATTTAAAGCTTTTATGGTTAATAATTCTGGATCCCCTGGACCACAACCAACACAGAAAAGTTTCATTTGATTGTTATTGAAAACTGACTAATTTAAATCATAAAATACATTTAAAAGAAAATAATATTATATCTTAGTTGCGGAAATTATCATCACTGGATTTCTTGCCAACATCATTGTACCGGTTGTAGTTCGCCGTCCTTTTAAAATTATTATTTGTGTAAAATCAATATCCTTAAGAAAATTTGATTCATTAATTGTTTTAATAGCTTTAAACATGGTTTCAATCAGGATTGAGGTAATAACTAGTCGTCCACCACTATTTAACCTACTAATGGATTGATCAATTAATTCCTCGGTTTGTCCTGTAGTCCCTCCTATAACAATACCATCTACAAAAGGTAGGGATTCTAGTATATCAGTTGCATTTCCATGTCTTATGTCAGCGTGGACTTTGAACTTTTCAAGATTTTTTTTAGTTAGGCTAATGGCTTGTAAATCCAAATCCACTCCAAAGACTGTTCCCTTCTGACATTGAAGACAAAGTTCTACTGTTATACTCCCACTTCCACACCCTATATCAATAACTGAATTAGTTTCCTTTAGTCTAAGTTTGCTGATTATTATGGAACGAATCTCTTCTTTAGTAATAGGTACTTCTTCCTCTCTGAGAAAAAATTCATCTGGAATACCGGGAGTTTTACTGTTCCAAAACATTTTCCAGCTACGTGGCGAGGTTTTGGTGTAAACCTGTATAGGCGATTATCATAAACATCACTAACAAGAAAAGAAAAGGAAAAATACCGTTAGTAATAAATTTTCTTTTCTCTGTTTTAGGTACATTGGGAATAATTTTTTTTGATATCCAGTATGAAATAATATATAAAAACAGACTCGTTATAATAATAGTACCAAGTATAGTTCCTTGATTAGTACCGGGAGATATACTGAATGCTATAATAACACCTGCGAGTATTCCCAATAGGGCTCGGATATAGTAAATTTTATCAATGGGTTCCAAATATTAAGTTCAATTAATAATACGGGGTTTAATTTCTTCCGATCTGATTCTTGCTAAATCCGTAGTTAATATTTAGCTATTATCCTTTAAATTAGCATTGGAGTTGTCTTCCATAGAGTTAAGTTATATTGTTAATTATGTCAATTTGAGGCTGACAAGCGGTGGCTACTACTTGAGCCAAATAAATGCAATCACAAAAGATTCTCTAGCATTAAAATTTCATCATTCAACTGAACAGGATATTCTTTTGGCAATCTCTACCAAAGGAATGTGGGTTACTAAAATGTTATTCAAACAAGTAGAAGAAAACGATTTAGTTAGAAATGCAAGAAAAGAACTTGAAAGATCACGCATAATATCCATTCAACAATTGGATTCAGAAAGAATAGCTATTTTG
>DASVEV010000137.1:0-13631 GCA_036380415.1 Nitrososphaeraceae archaeon | reverse complement strand
AAGTAACCAAAACAATGTTAACTTTAACAATGTTCTTTTGAATACAATCGATGTAAACAATGCTAATGGGTTACCAGTAAACACCAATGGCAATACATATGATCAAAACAATTGTATGACTGCAAATCCAAGTGGTATATGTATTGGTAAGTAAGCTAGACAAAAAAATTCCATCTCTTTTTTTCTTTATATAATTTTACCAAAGACTCAACTAATAAATATTATAATTTAATAAATTTAAGATCCTAGTAGCTAAAGAAAATCATAAAATAGAATACGGGAATAATTATTATATATTTACAAACATAATAAAAAGAATTTATAAAAATAGTGAAACAATAATTCACATCTATTTGCTTAATTTGTATCTTTCTTATTATAAGACTCCGGAAGTCTATACAAAATATATTTATCCTCAGGTGAAAATTTAGCTGGAGTTGGATCAACAGTCATAGATGAACAATATGAACATTGACTCTTAAGAGTATAAATTTTACACATTAAACACTTTCTCAATAAATGTTTCATTTTAATGAACTAATTGTTGTTGTGTTTTTTTAGATTCTTGACGAATAAAATTAAAGTGACCATTCTCTTTTTCAATCGCAGATTTTATTTTTTCTATAGAATTGTTAATGGATTTCTCAGCGATTTTAAAATTATCAGCAGCAACAACTATTCTATATTTAGGCGCGGCAATATATGAAATCATAATCTTTGAATTACCTTTTGTAGTTTCTGCGGTACTTAAAATAGATTTAATAATTTCAACACCATTGGATTTTTGTGATGAAATTTCCAATATTCCTCTTATTTCAACATGAGGAATAGGGATCTTTTTACTTTCCTCTTCAATTATATTAATTACATTTTCGGATAATTCTAGTGTTAATAATACTTCTTTTCCTTTTTTTGTCGTAGCTTCAAAAATATCATAAACATAATCATATTTAGTTAAAATTTTTTCTTCGATTTGTTTTATTTGTTCATCAGAAAGATTAGCTTTACTTTTTATTATTGCCATGAAAGCATTAGCCTTTTCGTTTTTCTTTACCTCAATAATCTTTGATTTTTTTTCTTCACCGGATACTTGTTTTAGTGATAAATCAACTTCCGATCGGGTTTTATTCACTCTAATAACTTTTAGAACAATTTTTTGATTAGCTCTAACATACCTTTCAATATTTCTTATCCAACCTGTTGCTATTTCAGAAATATGTAAAAATCCAGTCCTATTATCATATTCTTCTAAAGAAACATATGCTCCATGGTTGGTAACTTGTTTAACATTAGCAATAACAATATCCCCTTCTTCAGGGAGATTTTTCTGATCTTCCATCTTTTATTTAACTCCAATACAAGCTATATTTATTTTGTCAAGTATTTCTCAATTTTATAAATTAGTAATCAATTCCCCTTTTAGCTTTGATACCTTGTTGATAAGGATGTTTTATTTCATTCATTTCTGTGACTAGATCTGCAACTTTGATAATTTCATTTGGAGCGTAATTACCAGTTAACACAATTGATGTCTGTTTTGGTCGTATATTAATTAACTCAAGTACCTGATTTGTCGAAAGAAGTTTTAGATTTATTGCATAATTAATTTCATCTAGGATAATAATATCATATTTTTTTGATAATATTTTTTCCTTGGCAAGAATAAACGCATCCTCTGCAGATTTTCTATGCTCCATAAAATCGTGATTATCGTCCAATATTCCAATGAAACCTTTTCCTGCTGCTATCATTTCGAATTCAGGAGTTAATCTTTTAGAGCTCGAAAGTTCTCCATAATACCATTCACCTTTTATAAATTGGATCATCAAAACCTTAAAGCCATGACCTACTGCTCTCAATACAATCCCTAACGCAGCAGTAGTTTTTCCTTTTCCTTTACCTGTGTAAATCACAACAAGTCCATTCTCGGCTTCCATTGTTATAGAAGCATAAAAAAATCTAAATTATATTTTTCTTTCTCATTACATATAATTAATCAATAGTATTATGTCAATTTACCTGAACAATGTATGAAAAGTTTATATTTTTAGAAATGTAATTTAATTAATCCTTCTATAGCTATGCAAAACAAACAAACAATATTACAAAATTGGAGTAATGAGAATGTACCTATCAACGAGATAATAGATAATATTTTTTTTCTAATTAATTTAGATGATGTAAAAATGAAAAAAAATGTCATAGAGATTTCACGAAATACTTTCCATGCAACTCCATCAGAAAAATGGTTCTATGCCTTAAAGATAATATCTGTTTATTCTGTTAAAAATAATGTGATTTTCTCACAATCTCAACTATATGATCTTTTAACAATAATGTCTAGAATCATCGATGAAAAGAAAAAAGATCTAGTAAATACAATTACATTTAACATATATAGAGATATTATGGAAAATTATAATAAACTAAATGAAAACATAAAGCTTATTTTTCCAGTTATAATTGTAAATTTGATGTATATAATAAAATATGGACAAGATATTGAGGGTAATTCTGTAAATCTATTTGCTATTAACAATTATTATCAAAATTCAAAAATCAATTTAGAAGATGAATTAAAAAAAATATTATCATTTAAACTAGAAAGCAGCAACAGTATTCAAGATATTCAGGATAATAAATTATTTGAAATATTAGAAAAACTCACAGGGAGGAATGGAAAAGAAATACAGAATGCTTTCCAAAATTTAATAGAACCTGACAGACAGAAGATAGAAAATGTTTGTAGAAACTATCATAAACTTCAGGAATACAGTGAACTAATAGAAACAGATGGATTTATTAAGATTATAGAGAAAGAAGCCGGTAGAAAGTTATCCGTTAGTCAGCTTCAACATGCAGCAAACTCTATCAAAAAAACAAAAATCTATTTGGAGAATATTTTGGATGGCTCATTTGTGCCAAAAGGGAAACATGGAATCAATCATGTCAAACACAATCTTGAATATGGTTTTCAATTAATGGGAATTATTCAATCAAAAAGAAGAAAAATTATTATTGATAACAATAATTAAAAAGTTAATTAAATATTTATAGAAAATTGTACGTGAAAATCAATAATATTAAGCTTAAAGCCAAAATAGACCATATTTTTGGAATATGTTGTTATCATTTACTTCCCATTGAACAAGAGTATTATATGGGAAGAGGAAAAATAATAGCTATTTGTACACTAGCGAGTCTGGATTTGCTCAAAGAAATCAAAAACAATAATGAGATCATGGAGAAAATATCAATAGTAGGACGATTACTTTCTGAAAATAAAGGGATCGATGAAATAATTAGATTTACCAAAAAAAATACACTCCTAAAATATATTTTGGTTTGCGGAGAAGATGTTAAAGGGCATTTACCTGGACAAACTTTAATTTCATTAAAAGAAAATGGAATAGATATAAATAAAAGAATTATGAAATCGTCTGGTGCCTATCCATTTTTAACTTGTTCTACTCAGGACGTTGAATCTTTTAGAAACCAAGTAAATATTATCAACAAAAAGGGGTTAAAGGATATAAATAAAATTAAAGACATAGTTCTTAATATTTAAATTACCTTCGCTGATATAGATATTTGATTTATGTTTTAGTAAAATGGCAAAAGATTATTATACAATTATAAAGAACTCTTGGGAAAAAACAATTCTATTCAACTAATGGTTTAGGTTTCTTAATAGTTATAATAAATTTATAACAGTGTTTTGCTCATTTAGATTCATGGAATATGCAAATCCAAATGTTTTAGTAGATACACAATGGGTAGAAGACAATTTAGATGACAATAATGTCAGAATAGCTGAAGTCGACTATGATCCAAAAGCAAATTATAATCTCGGTCACATACCAAAGAGTATTTTATTTGATTGGAAAAGGGATATAAATGATCCTCTTACACGAAATATACTATCTAAAGATGATTGTTCAATATTATTACAAAAAGCTGGAATAAATGATGATACTACCCTAATATTATATGGCGACTTTAATAATTGGTTTGCCGCTTTCGCATTCTGGGTTTTTGAATATTATGGCTTGAACAATATAAAAATCATGAATGGAGGACGAAAAAAATGGCTTGAGGAAGATAGACCAATTTCTAAAGACGTCCCCAGTTTCCCTATGGGAAATTTCAAGCCTACTGAACCTAATCCTTCTCTAAGAGCATTCCTTCGTCAGGTAAGAGAATCTTTAGAATCAGACAAAACAAAAAGGATAGATGTTAGAAGCCCACAAGAATTTAGTGGAGAAATAACTGCACCTGCTGAATATCCTACAGAACATGCCCAAAGAGGAGGACACATTCCAGGAGCTGTAAATATACCATGGGCTAAAGCAGTAAATGATGATGGTACATTCAAATCCGCTGATGAACTTACAAAATTATATCAGACTGCGGGTATCACTCCAGAGAAGGAAATAATTACATATTGTAGAATAGGAGAACGTTCATCCCACACATGGTTTGTTTTGAAACATCTCCTTGGGTATCCAGATGTAAAAAATTATGATGGCTCATGGACAGAATGGGGAAATATGATTGACAATCCGATTGAAAAATAAAAAATTCAATTATTTTTTTCTTTTCTGACCAGAAAGTGAAATATGAGACCTTCTTTTCTTATTTCTAATATCGATTGAGATCTCTCTTTAGACCATCTCGTCAATTCTAGATCCGCGGTGATATCATCTGAAGCCAAATAAACAATCGCGCCGATATCAATTTTAGTCAATAGCTCGTCCAATTTTGTAAGAGTTGCCGCACATTCCGTACCAAGTTCATACATTTCATAATCTGGATAGGCCTTGAAACAACGCACATGAAATTCATCTATAAGGGATTTAAATTGAATGTAGCATTCACCAATTTTTTTTAAACCTCTAAGATCATTATCGAAATTTGACGGAACAATTGTTGATAGCCAACCGAGTTCATAAGGACTATCATTAACTTGTTTGGGCTTAGATAGTATAGACTCATTAATTTCTTTTATCTTTCCATTAAGGGGAGATCGTACTATTCCAAAATATTTTGGGCTTTCTAGAGAGCCTAAACTTTTACCTTTCTCAATATAAGTACCTTCTTTTTTGAGTTTAATCGATTGTAATTTACCTGAAATTGATGATAAGATAGGTATGACTCCTATCTTTATGAAGTTTTCATTTGAAACATCTACCCATACAAAATTATCAGGATCATATAATAAGTTATCAGGAAAATTACAATTTTCAATAATCATAAATCAAAAGCATTCTATAACTAATTTTATTCTTTTCATTATTCTAAATAATTTTAGTAATCGTAAATAAAATATATATTTAAGAACATGTAAAATATAACTATTGATAATGTAACCAGTTTAATTTTGTCTAAAATAAATTTATCTTTATATAATATCTCAAATCGATTTATATAACTTCATTAACAATAATAATAATAAAGTTATGTGGATTGATTTATTTACTAATTAAATGTTCAGAACAAGAAAATTTTTGTTTGATGCAATTATAGTATATTTATTTTATCATTTTTATACAGTATTTACAATGAAATTTCACTGAAACAAAAAAGGGTTTAATTACTTATATTCTAATAAATAGTATATAAAAAGAAACATGAAATCAATCAATCAATTTACTAGATATAGGTCAATTATATCTTATAATAAGAAATAATAAAAAACGATGATGGCATAATAATTTCATAGAATTATGGAATAGATTATACTGTTATGAAATCAGAGTAAGTATTAGAATTTAGAAAAGAGGTTAATTGTAGAATATTTAAATAAAGATTTAGTTGAATAAATAGTATTTATTAGCAGTAAATTAATGTTATTAATATTCTAATTTTTGAATCGAAATAAATAATATGGTTATTCACTATTGATATGATCGAATACGATACCCTAAATAAAATAGCTTTAGATATAAAAAATTGTAAACTATGTTTTTTGTGTAGTACTAGGAAAAACACGGTTCCTGGTGAAGGTGGTTTTCTTAAGAAATTAATGATAATAGGTGAGGCACCAGGTTACCATGAGGATCAATCAGGAAGACCTTTTATTGGTGCAGCAGGAAAGATATTAAGAAACGCATTATCAAAGAACGACATAAAGTTAGAAGATGTATTCATTACAAATATAATAAAATGCAGGCCTCCAAACAATAGACCACCCTACATCAATGAAAAAAAGATATGCATGCAATATTTAGAGAGACAAATCTTTTTACTACAACCAAAAATAATATGCTTATTGGGAAATGTAGTTAGTTCATATCTTCTTGATATCAAATCGATTACAAATGAAAGAGGAAGAATTCTGCAGAAGAACGACTTAAAATATTTTATTACTTTTCATCCAGCGGCTACAATTTATAATCGAAATCTTTTGAATATATTTGAACAAGATATAAAAAAACTTGCACAATACATATCTCCAAATTATTAATAAAGAAAAATTATTGAACTCAAATTAAGATATCCTTTTGATCTATTATTAAATAATAGATAATTATAATAGCAATTGGATGTATGATGATTATAATGTTCAAATAAAAAAATTAACTTGTACGTTTGATGGAATGTGTCAACCTGTAAATCCTGGCGGAGTAGCATGTTATGGTTTTACCATTCAAGAAAAAAATAATAATCGAATTTATCAAATTTATGGAGATGGAGGTATTGCCTATGAACCTTTTTCAAAGGAATCGAGTAATAACGTTGCAGAGTATATAGCATTAGTAAAGTTATTAGAATGGTTACTTGCCAACGGCTACAATAACAAATTTTATGTACTCATACAAGGAGATTCTCAATTAATTATTAACCAACTTTGCGGTAAATATAAAGTTAAGTCAGAAAAATTAAAGATCTATTATGAAAAAACTAAAACATTAATGAAAAGGTTTAAAAATCTACAAATAGAATGGATAACAAGAGAAAAAAATAATGAGGCTGACGCTTTAGCAAATAAAGCATATATCGATTTTTTAGATAACAATTACGCTGAGTTAAATACCAAATTAAAACCACATTTTGCAACGGATCAGCAAATTAAACTATTAAGTGATTTAAAAATCAAACCCTCTAAATACTTAAGTAGAATTGAGGCAAATAGATTTCTTAAAAAATATAATAAAAAATGATATTTTTTATTTAATTCAATTTATGCAAAGCATTTATCTAGTTTGTTTATTGTATATTTTGAATGCCAAGAACAAAGAGTTCAGAAAAATCTTCAGAAAAGGTAGGAATTCCACAATGGATAGAAGAAGAGATTAAATCAATAGAATTTACAGAATCTGAAATTATAAATAGAACAGGCTATATTTTGGAAATTTATTTGGAGGACTACAAATTAGACATACAACTTTATGAAGCATTACCTGATGGAAGGACTATAGTAGAAGGCATAAATGTACCATCCTCTCAAGATACATCAAAATTTATGAAGGGTTTCGTTTACGAATTCAAGATTAAAATGGCTCGAGGAAAACTTACCGATAAAACTATAGAGTTCCTCAAATCTCAATTTACGTTAGAAATGGATTCTATATATCAATTTGAGTTGATGGAATTACAGTTAATGGATGTGGAATCTGAAGAAAATTTACAACAATCACTTGACGATACCGATGATTTATAATTAAATATTGAATTTAAAATTGAAAAATCTCTATAGTTTTTATAAAAAGGATTATTGTTCAAACCTTTTGTTTAGTTCTTGAGGGAATTTTTTTTACTACTGTAAGTCTCATTAACACAATCCACATTATCATTAGAGGAATATGATAAGATGCAATTCGCCAAGAAATAATTACATCTAAATGCGAGTCATTCAAGACCTCATTAATTGATGGCAAATTATTTAGATCCGAGACGTATGCCCACAATCCAATTTCAGTTAATCCTGATCCCCCCACAGTTATAGGTAAACTTCCTAATTCAGTTGAAGCTGCAGTAGCCAAGATAGAGTCATACAGTCCCAGATCAGATTCTATGAGACCTCCAAGTACAAGAAATGATGCACCGAGACAAGCAAATGCAAAAAATGTAAGAACCATTCCAACAAAGAATATTTTGATTGTTCTTCTTGAATTGAAGTTTTCTCTACTCATTGTGCATAAATCACTAATTGCAGAATTTGTATAGTTAATAATTTTGTCTGAACGTTCATGTGACAAAAATCTTTTCACTAATTTTGTTATAAATTTGGGAAGCTGAATATTATAATGGGCTGAAAAAATAACAACTATCAACCAAAACCCAAAAATAAATGAAGAAATTAGGATAATTATAGTACCGATAAGAATTGCGCCATTATACAACGCAATTATTCCTGCGAATAATGCAAGAATTGTTCCAACAAAAACATCTGCAATGATTTCCATTGTAGCAATCCAGGCTGCAATTCCAGCTGGAACTTTGTTTTTAGTTAACCAGGCAATTCTAACAATTTCACCTCCAATATAAGAAGGTGTTGTATTGGTAACAAATTCACTTCCTATTCTTACAGAGATTAATTTAAAGGATGATGCTATCTTATACTCTAAAAATTTATCTACAAAATATTTAAAGCGATATGCCTGAAGAAAAACTTTCGAAAGACTAAATAAAACAGCCATAATAAATGGAGCTATTCCAACACTAAAGATATCAGTAACAGATATGGGAGAGAAAATAAATAATAAAATAATTGGTAAAAAACTTACTATTACTGCAATGAGTCTCCAATTCAACTTATCTGATTACTAAGATAATTTAGTTATATAATAATCAATCAATTTACTAATTTAATTAAACCTCACACTTTTAGAATAAATTATAAAAAATTAAATAATTATATTTAAATACAAAAATAAATGAAAGCCATTTATATAACAGGAACAGCTGGTTCAGGAAAATCCTTACTTACTTCAAACCTCTTACAATGGTATATTGACCATGATAATTCCCCTATTACCCTTAATTTGGACCCGGCTGTATCTGAATTACCTTATATCCCAGATGTAGATATTCGAGACCATATAGACATTAATAAAATTATAGAAACTTATGGGTTAGGACCAAATGGTGCTATAATAATGTCACATGATTTGATCGGCACAAAAATTCAAGACATTCAATTAGAAGTTGATGAATTAAATCCAGATTATATTTTAATTGATACTCCCGGACAAATTGAACTATTTGCATATCGCTCTAGTGGAAATTATTTTATTTCAAATTTTCAAGCAGATAGTAAAGTTACTATTTTTATAATGGATGGAGTCCTAGTTTCAAGCCCAATTAACTTTGTTTCCTTATCACTTCTTTCTGCTTCGATTAATCTTAGATTAAAAACCTCACAGATAAATGTATTATCAAAAAGAGATTTAATAATAGATAATTTGGAAAATATCTTGGATTGGGCTCATTCTGATACAGCTTTATTAAAAGCTTTAGATAAAGAAAATAATCAGGAATTTTCTTTATTGAGCAAAGATGTCAGAAAAATTATTTCTCAAAATGGATTAAATCAAGAATTGGTGGCTATATCTAATCTGACAATGAATGGTTTAATAGAATTATCTTCAGTTTTATCAAGAATACTTAATCAAGGAGAAGAAATTGAATATTAAATGTACAAGAAATGAATTCCTTTAGAGCACTCGCACCTTCATCCACAGCTAATTTAGGGCCTGGTTTCGATATATTTGGGCTTGCTTTGGATCTCTTTGTAGATGAAATAATAATAACTAAGAAACAAGAACAGAACGGAAGAATTACTATATCTACAATAAAACAAAATGAGGGAATGAAAATCCCGTTTGATAACGAAAATAATTCTGCAGCATTGGTTGTCAAGAAAATGATGGAAGATTATAGAATAAAAGATAATATTGATATTCAAATCACTAAAGGAGTTCCTCCAGGATATGGTTTAGGAAGTAGTGCAGCATCATCAGTCGCTACAGCATATGCTTTTGACAAATTATTTGATCTAGAAATAAATTTAATTGAGTTAATTAATTATTCTGCAGAAGGAGAAAGAGCTTCAGCAGGAGCTAAACATTATGATAATGTTGCTAGTTCTATGTTAGGAGGATTTATAATAGTAAGAAATTTCCCACATATTGAATTTATCAGATTTGAACCACCTGAAGATCTTTATCTTGTAGTTGGAATTCCCAACATACCAGTTCCAAAAAAGAAAACAGAAGTTGCCAGAAGTATACTACCTTTGAGTTCATCTTTGGATAACATAATAAATAACATTTCTAACGCAAGTACCATTGTGGCAGGTTTTGCCTATAAAGATGTAAAAATGATAGCAAAGGGAATTGATGATAAAATTGTTGAACCTATTAGGAAAAAAACGATTCCAGCCTATGATAAGGTAAAGGAAAATGCTATTAATGCAGGTGCACTAGCTCTAACTATTAGTGGTGCTGGTCCTTCAGTTATTTCGATATTGAATACGGATAGGCATTCTCACCACGTAATGAAAGCTGTTAAAGAAGGATTTGCCGAATCAAATATTGAAAGCAAGGTTTACTTATGTAGACCGAGTAAAGGAGCTAAACATCAAGGTAACGTATCGTTATCATAAGTTATTTCTTTTTACCTTTATTAAGGAATGCAGACATTAGATTTTTTCTATCGTCATGCGCAAAGCAAAGAGCCCATCCATATATTTCCATTCGCAGACCGGATTCTATATCAATATCCATACCTTTATTAATCAAATATTTACTTGTTTTAATAGCATTATAACTATTGTTTGTAATTTCTCTAGCCATAAAAATAGACTTTTCAATTAATTTTTTATTTAAAAGTTTTGCCAATTCCTTTTCGTATTCTTTACGTTTTACTTCATCTCCCTCAGGAGGGGCTTCAGGTAATTCTTCTTTTGTTAATTGAATCACCTCGTTAACTAATCCTATCTTGTATGCTTCTTCTGCATTTATCATTTTTCCAGTAAAAATCATTTCTTTTGCTTTAGCGGGACCAATAATACGTAACAATCTTTGTGTTCCTCCCCATCCTGGTGGTATTCCTATCGTGACTTCAGGTTGACCAATTTTTGCATTATTTGAACATAATCTAATATCACAAACTAGTGCCAGTTCACATCCTCCACCTAATGCAAAACCATTAATTGCAGCTATCACGGGTTTTTCCAATTTTTCAATTTTATTTAACACAGATTGAGCAGATGAGGCATATTTTTCCGCATCAATAGGAGTTATGTTAACCATATAAGATATATCTGCACCTGCACAAAATGATCTTTCTCCAGCGCCAGTTATAATGACAGTTTTTATACTATCATCTACTCCCACAATATCGATTGTTTTAGATAACTCCCAAATTACATCTACATTCATTGCATTCAATGCTTCAGGTCTGTTGATTTTAATAATTGCTACATCACCCATAGGTTCTAAGAGAACATATTTCATTGTAGACATATTCTTATTCCAATAACTAACATCAATTAAACTTTATTAAATAGTAAGAGGCTTGTTAAGAATAACTAATTTCCTTGGAAATAATTATAATAACTAGAACATTAACTTAAAGAAAAAAGAAGATCTAAGCTCCAGCCATGCCAGTTCTTAAATCTACTGCTCGATGATCTTCACTTTCGGCAGCTGCTTTATGCATCTCTGATACAGCACAACCCATTTGTGCTTCTGGTTTGCCACGTCTCATTAATCCGCGGTATAATCCAGCCTCTAAAGTCTGTCCATGTGTTTTTTCCCACTCTTCTACTGGTATACTATATTTCTTTTGTATCCTATCACGATACCACTCGGGTATAACATTAAAAGCACAGAATGGAATTACCCTAAGGTCAGGAGTCAAATAATGTATATCACATCTTTGTAGTCTTTCCAGATCTTCATTATATTTATCCTGAAAATGCATCATTCCTAAAAATAATGATCTAACGTGCCAAGAGCCTACTGCGTCAAAATTACGTTTTAGCAGAATACTGGAAAACATCTTTGCTAGATTTAGTCCGTGAGGCTGTTTACTTCTATCTACGAATTGATTTAATTTTCTCATTACATCTAGCATTGCCCAATATCGGTTTGCACCTGAACGCAATTCATCTGCTTTTTCTTCGAAATATTCTAATAATCCTTTTATATCTACAAATGATGTAAGTGGAATCAATTTCTTAGTTTGGACGTCTTCAAATACATACGTACCGGCACCACATGCAAAGTGAATCGATAATTCATATTTTGGTTTTTTGCTAAATGCTTCAATTACATCTGTCATTGGCATACAAGATGGAACAGGGAACCAGGAATCAGTGGAAATTTCGCCATTAGTCTGCTCTTCAATTCTTTCAATGCAATCAGGAATAGTAATTCTATATTTCTCTCGTTCTTTTTTGCCCATTCTTCCTGTAAGTGAAACTGGTTGAAAGTTGACAGCATGTACTACATCCATATTCTTTTGAGCAAATCGTATTATTCCACCTAATTCATGATCGTTTATTGATTTAATAACCGTAGGAACAAAAACAACAGTCATTCCACATTTTCTTGCTGATTCTAGAGTATAGGGAATTTCCCAGTGATTTTTAGGGTTAGTACGCGGAGTCACACCATCAAAAGATAGATAAAGATTACTCACACCAGCATTTCGTACCTCCCTCATTGTTTCTGGAGAAAGTGCTAATTTAATACCATTAGTATTTAATTGAACATGATCAACTCCCTCTTCTTTCATTATTTTAATAACGTCAACAATATCATCTCTAAGCATTGGTTCACCACCAGTAACTTGTATCGAGTTTCCTGCAATGGGCCTTTCTGCTTTTAAAGTTTTCATCATTGCTCTAATTTGTTCATAATTTGGTTCATAAAGATATGCGCCTTCAAGACCTTTTTTTACGTAGAAAAAACAATACCAACATGTTAAATCACATCTGTTAGTTACTATCATATTAGACAGTCCAGAATGGGATAAATGGTTTGTACACAAACCACAATTTGTAGGACAAGCACATTTATCTACCATAACATTTGGAGCATGTGCACCCTTGCCATCTTTCCAATACGTACTGAATTTTTTATACATATCCACAGATCCAAAATATAGCTCTTCACATTCTCCATGTGACGGACATGTTTTAGTCATATAGACTTTGCCATCTCTTTCGAATACTTCTGCATCGAGAATCATGTTGCAATCAGGACATATACTTTGAGTATGTCTGATGGTTTTTTTAGTAGTAGATATCTTTTTTGTAATATTTGATATTTGTATTAATTCCATAACTATTCTTCCTTTTTACCTTTTAATTGATCAATCTAAATTCTTTTAATATATAAATATAATTATATCAATCCTAAGGTGATTAGGTTAAGTATCCATAATATCTATTCTATTATTTCAATTTTTTATTTTTAAAAAATTATTTTTAATAAAATAGTTATCTCGATAATTTTAACCGTATTGTAAATGACTTGCTTTCATTCCAGGTTTCATATCTCTCTGGCTTCTTACCTTTCTAACAGCATCTTCAAAGTGACGCATAGTAACATAAGCTTCCATTGTATGTTTAGACGCTTCCTCTGGATTAGGATATTTATCAATATATTCATGTAGTA
>DASVEV010000136.1:0-2277 GCA_036380415.1 Nitrososphaeraceae archaeon | reverse complement strand
TGAAAATTACATTAGAGAAAAATAATTTTCAAGCTAAAAGAGCACAATCATTACAAAATATTGAAGCATTTTGGGCAGAACAAGCTGAAAATTTAGTATGGAATAGACAGTGGAATAAGACTTTGGAGTGGAATCCTCCATTTGCTAAATGGTTTATTGGTGGATTATTAAACGCATCAATAAACTGCTTAGACAAACATATCAACTCTGAAGTCAAAAATAAGGCTGCCATAATATGGGAAGGAGAGAATGGAGAAAATATAACAATAACATATTATCAGCTTTATCAAAAAGTTAATCAATTTTCAAATGCCTTAAAAAATCTTGGTATAAGAAAAGGAGATAGAATTACAATCTATTTGCCGATGGTCCCAGAACTTCCTATCGCAATTTTAGCTTGTTCAAGAATTGGTGCAATTCACAATGTAATTTTTTCTGGTTTTAGTTCCACCGCATTGGTGGATCGGATAAATGATGCTAAATCTAAGGTCATAATTACTGCTGATGGCGGATTTAGAAGGGGAAATATAATTGAATTAAAAAAAATTGTTGATGAAGCTATTGTCAACACTCCTTCAATCCAAAATGTTGTAGTATTACGAAGAACAGGAAAGCACGTTGAGATGAAAAATAAAGATGTCTGGTGGCATGATATAATTCAAAATCAATCACATTATTGTGAACCTGAATTAGTAGAAAGTACACACCCTCTTTTTATACTTTATACATCTGGAACAACTGGTAAGCCAAAAGGAGTTGTTCATAGTACAGGAGGTTATTTGACGCATATTTACTCTACAGCAAAATGGGTTTTTGATTTTAATCAACAAGATATTTTTTTCTGTTCTGCAGATATAGGGTGGATAACAGGTCATAGCTATATAGTTTATGCACCCTTAATGCATGGAGTAACTGAGATATTGTATGAGGGAACTCCTGATTATCCACAACCAGATAGGTATTGGTCACTTGTTGAAAAATATGGAATAACTATTTTGTATACAACACCTACTGCTCTTAGAATGTATAGAAAATATGGTAATAAAATACCAAATTCATTTAATTTATCAACTCTTCGATTACTAGGAACGGTAGGAGAATCAATTAACCCAGAAGTATGGATGTGGTATTTTACAACAATTGGAAAGGAAAAATGTCCTATAGTAGATACATGGTGGCAAACAGAAACAGGTGGAATAATGATTAGTCATTGTACTGGAATAGATATTATGCCAATGAAACCAGGATCAGCAATGTTTCCTGTACCAGGTGTAGACTTGGCCATTGTAAATGATGAAGGAAATACTTTACTACAAAATCAAAAAGGTTATTTAGTTATTAAAAAGCCATGGCCTGGTATGCTAATGACTTTATGGGAAGATGATGAGAAGTACAAAAATAATTACTGGAAGTTTCAGAAAGGTTACTATTTTGCTGGTGATTACGCTATTATGGATGATGATCATTATTTTTGGCTTTTAGGTCGATCAGATGATGTTATTAAAATTTCTGGACATAGATTAGGTACTATTGAATTGGAAAGTACTTTTATATCACATACGTCTGTATCGGAGGCAGCAGTCACTAGTAAATCTGATAAGACAAAAGGTGAATCTATTGTAGCATTCCTAGTACTAAAGAAAGATTGTATTGAATCAGATCAATTACGTAAAGAAATAATTGAGCATATTAGAAAAAATATAGGAGCTATAGCTACTCCTAATGAGGTATACTTTGTAAATAAGTTACCAAAAACAAGAAGTGGAAAAATAATGAGACGATTGTTAAAATCTATAGCTAGCGGTCTAACTATAGGAGATACTACGACTCTAGAGGATGATACATCAATAGAAGAAATTCAGAAAATTTATAACGAATTAAACGATATAATAAAAATTAATTAATTAATTTTTTTATCATTACTAAAAGTAAAATTCAAATCATAGATTCATTACATTACTTTAGTTGGTTCGCAAGATGGCTGTCTTAATTCCAGCTGCTCTTGTGTCTTTTTTTATTGGAATAACAGGCATAATTTTTATGCCAGATGAGATCAAAAATAAATCACTGGATTTCGACAGAGGAACAATCAAGATAGATGATTCAGTAATAGATGTAGAAATAGCAGAATCAGAGGCTGAAAGACAAAGATGGCTAATGTTCAGAAATGAGGAATTTCCGTTAAACTCTGCAATGATTTTAGTTTATCCAAAATCTGATCTCTATGCATTATGGCTATTGAATATTCAATATAACCTTGATATTTTGTGGTTCAAT
>DASVEV010000135.1:0-2510 GCA_036380415.1 Nitrososphaeraceae archaeon | reverse complement strand
TTCAACAATTACGTCTTTTGCTAATCCATATTCATACTCACTCATTAGATTAGAATGACAACTTTTGCTGTGTCCAAGATTAATAAAATAATCTTGTGATTCTACACTTGATAAAGGCACAATCCCATCATTAGGTTTGGGCAGAGTAGAAGAGCTTGATTCCTCCATAGGTAGGGCCAGTGTTAGCTGACAGTTTCCTGATTTAGGATTCCAATCACCTGCAATAGTATAGTATTTGGTGTTTGGATTCATTTTTACCTCAGTAGCTGCTGCACCAGGTCTTAAATCATATACAGCAGGACTACAAATTTCGCTTGACTCTGCTAGCGGAGAGCCTGCATTTGGTGTTCCAATCATGATAAGATTTACAACGTCTTTTGTATTGTTAGCCAAGTATACTCTTGCATCCAATCCTCCCTTGCTGTGACCAACAATATTGACTTTATTTTTCCCTGTTTCGTCTTTGATTTGTCCAATTATATTTGATAATTCTTTTGCATGTTCTGCAGATGACCCACACTTATCATCTGATTGTTTGAATGTTATAGGATAGGCAGAAATGCCATCTTTTTTGAGTAAATCTACCCATTTATTCCAAACAGCAGCATCTTCCATATATCCATGTATTAAAAGAACAGGAAGTGTAGTAGAATTGTTTGATGTATTACCTTTTGTAGTAGTATTTGTACTAGACTGACCATATACTATATCACTAAAAATAAAGAACTGTCCGCCACCTCTACTACTAGTAACTACCATTATAATTGCGATTAAAGCAACAACAATAGTAGTAGATGAAATAATTCTATTAGTATTTACCATTAATATTTAGTGGTATTATCTATTATTAGTATTACAAGTCCAAAGCAAGTTTTTAATATATAATATTAAAAGAAAGGTATGAAACAGTCCACGTAGTAGGGTTCTATTACATACTATTTAGCTTTTTAGTATTTGATAAATTATATGAAATGAATTAAAATATGAATGAATAAGCTCAGTAGGATTTAATATATGTGTAGTTATCTCATTATGAAATAAGAATTTGAAAATTTATAATAATCTTTAGCTTAATAGTGTTGAAGTGAAAATCCTGTTATTTTTAATCACAACAAATATTGTAATCATGATGTTATCTGTTTTTATAGATTTAGCATTTGCTGAGCCAAATGATGTTGTTGTTATCGAAAAACCAAAGTTTTGTAACTCTGCAAATTTAAGTTATTATTATACATTGGAGAAATTCCAAGAAGAATACAAATACCCATGTGTTACATATATGTAAAAAACTGTAACTTCTCACGTTGGTAAATTCATTTGAAGTTACTTAAACAAGAAATAATTGTTTAGGATATTTTGATAAATAAAATATAACGAGATAATATTATTTCTGTTAAAATTAATACTAATAGCGGTTATAAAATAAGAGTCTATTGTAGAGATAATACTATCTATTTAGTTTTTATTATAGAAACTTAATTGAGAACTGGATTGGTATTACCAGAAAGTTATAGAAACTCAAATATCTCAAGGAGGGAGTAATACCGATAGCGGTTCTAAAAGTGGAGTCTATTGTAGGGATACTATTACATTATATTTTAGCTTTTATTATTAGAAAGTTATTTTAGAATTATTTTGACAATTTAGAATATACTATATTACTACCACATTGGATTGTTGTTTTTACATGGACTACCTAATTTTCCTTTAATCTTTTAATTTCTATTTGGAAATTATATTATTAATTAAATTACAAATGAATCCTTAATACCAAGACAATATCATATTCTCAACAACCTTTGTCTTCAGAAGAAAAGACCAGTCATAGATTAACACTAAAATATTTTATTTTCTCAATGGTAATAGCTATAATCATTGCAAATGTTATTGTAATATTTTCAGAAGAATACAGTAATAAGCATTCTGTTTCTCTTTGGACATTAAACATAACTGCAGCTACTGCTTCAATTTTATGTATTATTGTTATCGGTAAATATGGAATTCATGGACTTCATGGTAAATCATATCTGTTTCTTGCTCTAGGTGTTATATCATGGTTTTCTGCAGATTTTACACTTTTATATAATTATTATGCATTGGGATTAGAAGAACAAAGACTTGTAACTATTACAGATGCTTTATGGTTTGCGGGATATGGTTTTCTTGCTTTACATTTATTTATAGTAATACGTTCTTTACACATTAAAATAAAATCTAAACTTGTTATTATAATATCAATTATTACAGTGATTTTTATTAGTTATAATTTAGTTACTATTCTTTCTTATGATTTTCATACTGACGATGATTTTATAGCAATCATAGTAACCATTTTGTATCCTATTTTAGATTTTATATTAATAGTACCTTCTTCAATAATACTGGTAACTTTACGTAAAGATTATGAGTATAATATCACATGGTCTCTTTTTTCATTATCATTACTGGTTAATTCAATAGCAGATGATGGATATGTTAAAGATTTTGTAACTGGCAATTCTGAAAATCTA
>DASVEV010000134.1:0-28623 GCA_036380415.1 Nitrososphaeraceae archaeon | reverse complement strand
TCAACTGCTGCCATTTTTATTCATCATCCAGAAGCAGAATATTTTACACTTTAAATATATTAAAGGCGTCTGCTGCTGCTGCATTAATTTCTTATAAAATATATATGTGATATTTAGATTAGATTTCTAAGCGATAGACGTATAAAATAATCTATTAGAATTATAATGATAATTTAATGTCTGTTGGTGATTTTGTACTGGCTTGTTCTATAGATGATTCTCCAAGCTACTTTACATACGATAATGATGATACCATGATAATTATTCAATCAAAATCAAGCGCTCTTGCCAGTCATTCTGATTTTTATTACATTGAACCATATATAGAATTACTAATATCCCACGAATCACTTCATTTTGTTATAAAAAGGATAGAAGGCACTCGTGAATCGGAAATGTTAGACGATCTTGAGGTAATAGTTTATAGAAATACAAAAAACTATCAAGTCACAATAAATAATATGTTGTTTGCTTCTGATAACTCAGGTTTAGTATTAGAATAAGGGTCTGATATAGTTTATTATTATTATAATATTGTTATCATCTACAACTATTTTTTAGTTCATAAATAAATTTATTTAAGGTATTAAACAGTAACTTTTTATCCTCTATTTCTTTAATTTTTTTTATAATTGCACTTCCGATAATTACAGCATCTGCTCCAGCATCAATCATATATTTTACGTGTTGAGGATTACTTATTCCAAACCCTACTGCCAGAGGAAGCTCATCTGCTGCAGTAACTTTCTTTACTCTTTTTATTGATTCGATGGTATATTCATCAAAGCCTTTTCTTTCTCCTGTTGTGCCATATATTGATATAGCATACAAAAATCCTGTACAAATTCTGCTAATCATTTTCAATCTTTTTTCTGAAGTATTAGGTGATACTAAAAAAATTGTAGACAATCCTGTATTTTGTGCTGTATGTAGATATTCTTTAGATTCTTCTATTGGTATATCTGGAATTATAAGACCGTCAATGCCATTTTCTTTAGCTTTTTCTGCAAATTGAATGTACCCCTTTTTGTACAAAATGTTTGAATATGTCATAATTATTAAAGGAATATTTGGAAAAGTTTTTCTTATTCTTGAAGCTAATTCTAAGCACATATCTGGGGTAGTACCAGATATAAGTGAACTCTGAATTGCATCTTGAATCGTTGAGCCATCTGCAATGGGATCAGAAAATGGTATTCCGATTTCTATAATATCAGCCCCTCCATTGATTAATGAAGTTATGATATACTCAGATGTTTTTATATCGGGATAACCAGCAACTACATAACAAATAAGTCCTTTCTGATTCTTACTCTTTAATTCATTAAATTTGCTATCTATTCTATTCTCTTTTGATGGTCTACTTTTACTCTTGTGCATATTTTAATCTCTAATTCCGTTAAGGTAGTTTTGTACTACCTCAACATCCTTGTCACCTCTACCTGATAATGTAATGACTATTGTTTCTGATTTTTTCATTTTTTTAGCTAATTTCATTCCATAGCTTATTGCATGAGCTGATTCTAGGGCAGGAATTATTCCTTCTTTCTCTGAAAGAATCATAAAAGCCTTGATTGCATCCTCATCTGTACATGATTTATAATGGACTCTTTTAATCTCTTTCAAGAACGAATGTTCAGGGCCTACCCCGGGATAGTCTAACCCAGCACTTATACTATGAGTAGGACTTATTTGACCCATTTTATCTTGTAAAAGATAGGTCTGCATTCCATGTAGAATTCCCGTTGAACCAGCTGACAATGTTGCAGAATGCTTACCTGTATTTATTCCACTCCCTTCTGCTTCAATACCATAAAGAGACACTTCTTGGTCACCTATAAATGGATAAAATGAACCAATTGCATTACTACCACCTCCAACACATGCCACAATGGCATTTGGTAAAGTACCAGTAATTTTTCTTATTTGTTTTTTTATTTCTTTCCCGATTATACTTTGAAAGTCCCTTACAATCATAGGATAAGGGTGAGGGCCTACTACTGAGCCGATTACATAATACGTATTTTCTACATTTGTTATCCAATCTCTTAAAGCCTCGTTAATTGCATCTTTAAGTGTCTGTGTTCCAGATTTTACTGGATGTACCTGAGATCCTAATAATTTCATTCTAAATACATTGAGTTTCTGTCTTTCTGTATCTTTTAAGCCCATATAGATCTCACATTTAAGGCCAAGAACTGCTGAGGCAAGAGCAGTACCAACCCCATGTTGACCCGCACCAGTCTCAGCTATGATTCTTTTTTTACCCATCTTTTTTGCTAACAAGCACTGTCCCAATGTATTGTTAGTTTTGTGAGCTCCTCCATGAAGTAGATCTTCCCTTTTTAAATAAATTTTAGCTCCACCGGCATATTCTGTAAGATTTTTTGCCAAATAAATTGGAGTAGGTCTACCCGCATAATTTTCCAAATAGTCCTTTAATTCTTTTTTAAATTCAGGATCATTTGTAAATTTTTTATATGATTCTTCTAATTCTTCTATAGCGGGAACTAATGTTTCAGGAATGTATTTTCCGCCAAAATTACCGAATTTACCATTAAACGGAAAGTTATATCTCTTCATTATATACTAAATGAAACAAAACAAGCATAATAATTGTAACGTTTGTTGTTTCTTGTAGTAAAAATCATTAAATGACGTTAACTAATTCTTTTATTTTTATAGCAATTTGTTTATTCTTTTCCATTATGCTAGTTCCAATCAAGAATGCATCAGCTCCTGCATTTTTCAGTTGTTTTATTTGATTGGTATTATTTATTCCACTTTCACTAACAATTACATTTTTTCCCTTATCAAATTTCTTTAATAATTTCTCTGTTATCTCTAAATCAATTTTTAAATTATCTAGATTACGATTGTTAATTCCTATTAAATCATTCTTTTCTAAATTAAATTTTAGAATTTCATTAAATTCATCTTCATGGTGAACTTCAAATAAAATATTTAAGCCCTTTTTGTGAGCATATCTAACAAATTTATCTAAATCACCTTCAGCAAGATTTTTATCAAAAATATTCATAATTAGTAAAATATAATCTGCTCCAATTTTTTTAGCGCAATCCAATTGTATTTCGCTTACTATAATATCTTTCATTAACATTGGAATCGATGTATCCTGTCTAATCATAACAAAGTTGTTTAATGATCCATTAAACAAATATTTTTGTGTTAAGACTGAAAGACCCGCTGCACCAGCTTTTATCATTTCTCTTGATATGCTTAACAAGTCTGTACCCTCTCTATTCATAATTACTCCTTTTGAAGGGGAAGAAAATTTTATTTCAGTGATAATTGGTATTTTGTTTTTTGCCTTTAAATCTAAAATATTCTTCTTTAAATTAAGAGGTTCATGAGAATAATCAATATTGGTTATATTGTATAATCCTTCATCTATGCTCTTAAAAGAATTTTCAACTAAACTCTTTACCACATTTTCACTATTAGAAGAAAAAAATTTACTCGTCTGAATTACGCACCTAAATAACAATCAGTAATTGCTATTATATCTATTGTGTAAATCAATAATAATCTGTAAAAAAAAGTAAAATTTATTGCATCGAATATTATTATACAACCTATGACGAAGGTAATAAATAAAGTAGTAGAAGATCTTATCTCGGAATTTACCGAAGTCAGAAAGCTAACCAATGATCTTTTTAAAACATTAAGTATTGAAGATGCCGTTATTCAATCGGATCCTTTTGGTAGTCCTCCGAATTGGCACATAGGACATGTAACATGGTTTTTTCACAAAATACTATTAAAGTATGGCGAAAAATTAAACTTAGAAAACATTAACCTAGACTATTTAAATTCTTACTACCAAAAGTTTGAAAAAATATTGCCTAAATATGACAGAGGTAGATTTCCACGACCTACTGTTTCAGAAAGTCTCCATTATAGAAAATATTTAGATAAAAAAGTCTTGTTATTTCTTGAAAAAATTGAAGCATTTAATTCTGTAACTAAAGAAATCCACTATGATTTACAGCTAGCAAATCAACATGAAATGCAACATCAAGAACTGATGGTATATGATTTTCAAAATTATTTTGAAAGATTTCCTGATTCAAATGATAAATATTGTCCTTTTAAAATAAATGATCATTTTGATAAAAAAGCACAAAGTAAAAGACATAATAAAGAAATGGTAAAAATACCTGGAGGAATTTTTGATATGGGATTTTATGGTGATGGTTTCTCATATGATAACGAATTACCAGAACATAAGGTATATATTTATCCTTATGAAATTGACTTGACTCCTGTATCTAACAGTGATTTTATAAACTTTATAGAAGAAGGTGGTTATGAAAGATATGAATACTGGCTTTCAGATGGATGGGATGTTGTTCAAGAATTCAAATGGAATTCTCCCCTCTATTGGTTTAAAAAAGACGATGTTTGGATGAAAAAAGATTTCTTTGGAACATCCACTATTAATCCAGATGAACCAGTAATTAACGTTAGCTATTATGAAGCTGATGCATATGCAAGATGGGCAAAGAAAAGATTACCTACCGAAGCAGAATGGGAAAAGGCAGCTAGTTGGAATGAAGATTTAAAAAGAAAAACAAGATATCCATGGGGCGATGAAATTCTTCCCCTGCCTGTACATGCTAACTTGTTAGAATCTTTTCTTTGGAGACCTTCTTTGTGTGGTTCCTATGAAAAAGGGAAGAGTTTTTTCGGCTGCCATCAAATGATCGGTGACGTTTGGGAATGGACAAGTTCTGAATATTCATTATATCCTGGTTTTAAGTCTAGATTCTCTGAATATACCGATAAATGGGCAATAAATCAAAAAGTATTACGTGGCGGATCGTTTGCTACCCCTAGACGACAGATTCGAAATAGTTATAGAAACTACTTCAAGCCTCATGAACGGATACAATTTTCAGGATTCCGATGTGCAAAATAGTATTGTTTTAAAATGGGGTTAATAATGCTAGATTAAACCATTCATTTTTATCCAAAAAATTTCTTTCTACTCTTAAATGACTTTTACTAGCTAATTGTTCTATTGATTTCAATGAGTATTTGTAAGAGTTTTCTGTAAGTATGGTTTCTCCTTTTTCGAAATCAAAAACTCGATTAAGTTTATTAACTTTAACTTTTTGTTTAACCTTTGAAATTAAATGCATTTCAATTCTATTTTTGACTTGATTATAAAATGCTAAATGTCCAAAATTCTCTAGATCAAATTCTCCATCTAATTCTTTATTTATTCTCTCTAAAATATTTAAATTAAATTTCGCAGTAATTCCTTCTCCATCATTATATGCAGCCTCGAGAATGTTTTTTTTCTTTTGTAAATCGAACCCAATTAATAATGTATCTTCTTTATCAATCATTTCTCTTATATTTCTTAAAAATATTATTGCATCTTTTGGTTCAAAATTCCCTAAACTTGATCCTAAGAATAATATTAGTTTTTTATTGGGGATATTTTTTTGAGAACCAATAAATTTTGTTACTGTTCTTATTCCCTCAAAATAATCAGATGCTATCGGATGATTGATAATTTTTGGTAAATCACTTTGCAATTTTAAAGAGCTTTTGTATAACATTTCTTGAGAAATGTCAATTGGAAAGTAATGGAGATTTCCATCTTGTTTTTTTAAAAAGTAATTTAATAAAATTTTTGTTTTCTTTGAACTTCCACTTCCTAATTCTACGATGCAGATATCTTTGTTATCATAATATTTTAATAAAGAATTAATATTTTCTATTATAATTTTATATTCAGTTAATGTTAAATAATATTCTGGTTGTACACAAATTTGCTCGAAAAGCTCTGAACCTCTTTTGTCATAAAAAAATTTTGGATTTAATTTTTTCTTTTTTCTTTCTAATCCATTTTTTACCTCTTTAGCGAAGTCTTCTGGTAATATAGTTTTTTTATTGTTTTTATTGTATGATCGTGACAATATTAATGAAATCATCTTTATGTTTATTAATTTATTGGAAAATTAATTAAAGTAAAATAGAATGATTTGTATATACACAAATAAGAAGTTTGTAAAATAGAAGATTTATTCTAGATATCTTTTTATTGAATTTTTATACTTGATACATATATAGTTAAAGCTGTTAGAGTAGTATTATTCTTGTAATCTAATATTTCAAGAGAAATTGATTACAATGACTTTAAGAGTATTGTGATTTATTTAAAGTAATAAACTATTAAAAGACATTATTATCTATAGTAAGGAAATTAAGCTATATTATGAATGTGTTAAGTATTTCAGGTATCTATGTATTAAACTAAAGTTAATGTGGGTAAATATACTTTATTTAAAAAAAATTAAAGGGGATTTAAATTCTTAAAATGGTATCTATTCCAAAGAAGCGGAAGAATGTTGACAATACTACCCTGAAGTAACCTGTTTGATTTACTATACTATCTTCGTTCTTAAATTAATCTGAGTTCAATTTATCTATAATAATTATTATAAATAATAATTTTATATATTTATAACTGAATATGATAATTCTAATATCTCAGTACATTATTAGTTTGGGTGGAGGAGTCGCGAAGCCTGGTCAAACGCGCAGGACTCAAGATAAATATTAATGATAAATCCCGTCCTTTAGGGGTTCGTGGGTTCGAATCCCACCTCCTCCATTGAATCCTCGGTTCGTTGTCCTAAAACTGAAACTGAAAACCTTATTCTTGGCAAACAACATCAAGCGAATGATCCTAAATACGAAATGAGAGATCTCTATAATCGAAAATCTCAAGAATTACAAAATATTGATCCTACTCTATTATATAGATTTATTACTGCTGCAAATAAAGAATACATAGAGAATCTAAAGACAAATAATCCTAATATTGAAAAGAATATCATACACAAACCGTTTTGGTTAAACGAACTTAGAACTACAATTCATTCATTTTTGTCTAATAAAGAAAAACAACAAAAAGAAGACAAAGATAAATTACTGATGTTAATATGACCAAAAAATAGAATGTAGAAGTAATATTAGTGAAGGTTCGAATTTTTTTTAAAATAACCCAATATTTTAATACTAGATAGCAGAACCCACATTTTATGGATGAAGGTTCGAGTCCCACTTCAGTCGTACTACTCGTGGGGTTATATAGTTAAGGTAAAAATTTACTATTATTGTTGAATAACTGATTTTTTAATTAGATTAGAATAACTTGATATGAAGAATCACTATACAACTGTATCAATACTTATCAAGACTAAATTAGCGTCTAGTTTGTGAAAAATAATGATCAACCTAAGAATATCTCAAATAAAAGTGATAAAACAAAGTCAGATGTAAAACATAAATATTTAGTAGAAATTGTGGGTACTTTTATTTTAGTTTATGCCATTGCATCTGCTGCTACTGTATATTCTGATAGTGGACAATTAGGAGTAATAGGAATAGGATTAGTACATGCATTAGTATTAACTGCAATCATATACGCTATAGGTTATCGATCTGGTGCACAAGTTAATCCTGCTGTTACAATAGGACTATTAGTAGCAAGAAAGATTGGAGATAAAGAAGCAGCATTATACATAATATGCCAAATAATTGGAGGAGTAATAGGTGCTGCAGTAGTTTATTTGATGTTTGGTTCGGCAATGTCTGCAAGTGTAACTTTACCATCAGAGAATAACGTTATGAGAGCATTTGTATTAGAAACAGTAATGACATTTACTTTGGTATATGTAGTATTAGCGACTACTACTGCTAAAAATTTCAGAATTGCACCAATGGCAGGAGTTGCAATAGGCTTCACACTAGGATTTAATGTTATTTTTGGAGGTTCAATAACTGGAGGTTCGCTTAATCCCGCTAGATCATTTGGTCCTGCTTTAATGACTGGAAACTTTGATTATAACTGGCTTTACTGGATTGCTCCAATCTTAGGTGGAATAATTGCTGCAGGTGTCTATAAAGCATTACACAAAGATACCGATCTTCCTGAGTAGTTTCATTAATAATCAAATAATTTTTTTTGCTACCTATCCATTTTCTAATAATACTACCAGCGAATCTAGTAGTAGACTGTCAAGATAATAAGTATGTATTATCATAAGTTACAATACCCATCTTGAAAACGAAGATGCAAATCATTTAGAGTTATTATATTATACTTTCAAAAAAATTCATCTTCTACTTTCGGAAATACATTTAATATTTTATTTCTACAGTCTGAACAAACAATACTATATCTTTCAAAAGGTTCTTCTTCTCTGTCAAAGTTAGATGTTATTCTTAAATCAACATTATAAGATTTAGCAGTAAAAGTTCCACACATTTCACAATCTGGCATTTTAAATTAGTATATATGGTTATATTATATATTAGTCTCTTTATGCGTTCTTCCTTTCTTTTTTTGACAAGTATTCAGTAAGTGCTTCTTGTATTACTTGAGTTGTTATATTATTATTAAAGACTGTTCATATTAAATTTTTAAATAAAATGTTGAATTATGAAGTCAGTATGTTCATTTAATTCTTCGAGTGAACAAAAAGATTCTCCGCATTGACAATTGTATTTTTTTTCATTAGAATCTTGTAATGACATATAGAATAATAGAAAACAAATTATATATAGATAATAGAATAATTTCTCAATTTAAATGGTTTATATATTCATAAACATTGAATAATCTTGTTTTATAAATAATATAAGAACTAATTGATTTGAATTTTGATATGGGAACAATATTATTATATAATATTATATGATTTAACTCAAATAGAACAAAGATAATGAAAGGATATAAAACAAATATCGAAAAAGACGCTTTAGATAACAATAACTTCAGGACAGTATTGTATACTTCCAAACATGTTCAGCTTGTACTTATGAGTCTACGACCCCAAGAAGAAATTGGAGAAGAAATTCACTACGAAAATGATCAATTCTTTCGTATTGAAGGTGGTCATGGAAAATGCATTATCGATGATAATGAATACGAAATAAAGGATGGTGACGCAATCGTAATTCCAACTGGTTCAAAACACAATATCATCAATATTGATACGCAAACAGATCTGAAAATGTATACGCTCTATGCTCCTCCTCATCATAAGGACGGGATCTTACGGTATACTAAAAAGGAAGCAGAAGAAAACGCACCAGAATTTGATGGAAAAACCACTGAATAGTTCGTGGAATGGAAAAGAAAATTCAAATGAATAATTGTCTAAATGATGGGTGAACTCTAACAACATTCCATTTTGAAATTCCTACTACGATGTTCTATGGAAAATATGATTTTTTATTATTGTTTATAGTAACTGTTCTAGAATAGACGACAGTCAACAAATACTTCAGAATTCAAAATATCAGTAATGTATAGATGCTTGTAAGTCTTGCACTGAATCAAATAAAAATGCAAGTTGTACTTTACGAATCAAAGCAACTTTCGAAGGTCAAACCATTCCTTTACATCTTAGAGTAGCATGGTCCAATACTGAAAACAAACATTCCATACATTATTGTATTAAATCCCTCAATTTACTTTTTGTCGATATAATTTACAGATTATGCCATTTGTTTTCTTTCCAATTGTTGTACTCTTTTACTTAAAACTAATAGTTGATCAGATATATTAGCCAATGCATCTTCTTTTACCTTGTCGTTCTCTCTCAATGACTGATTTATTATTTGTAATTCTTCTATTCTTGTTTGTAAATCAGCTCCTTGTCTTTCCGATTGTGAGACATTTAGAAAAGTTAGATGTCATAGCAATTTTTTTTCTTAATCTGGTTTATGACAATTTTTATAGGATCATGAAATCGACTAATGTATTTGCAGAACTACATAGTAAAGGTTATTTCCTAGTTTTCAATTATTAAAGTCATTCATGAATTCTATAAAAAATAGGATTCAACCGAGCATTCAAATCCCACCTCCTCCATTGAATCCTTGGCTCGTTGCCCGAAAGTAGAAATACTTACTCTACGAAAACAACATAAGCCAATCATTCTGGATACAAAATGAGAGATTGTACAATAGAAAAACCAAATTAGATAGAATAAAGGGTTCAGAAAACACATTACAGATTTAAAATACAATGGATCTGACAAAGGGATATTTTATTGGGAAAATATATGAAATTGTTAAAAACTTTGAATAAACAGTATGAAATACTACTCTTTCGCAATAATACCTTTATCTATTTTATATCATTTCTTAATACAATACGATAACGTGCTTTGCCAGCCTTTAGATGGGCTAAGGCTTCATTAACTTGAGATAGTGGAAATTCTTCTGTAACAGGGGTAATGTCATGACGACTACAAAAATCTAGCATGGCATTAATTGTTGCTGGACTACCAATGGGTGAGCCGCCGATCGACTTTTCCCCAGAAATTAATGGAAATACATCCACCTTTAATGAGGGTACTGCTCCTACAACGTGTAATTTACCACCAGGTCGAAGTGTATTTAGATATGAATTCCAATCAAGTTCAACATTTGTAGTAACTAATACCATATCAAATCTATTTACCGAGAGTTTTAAAGACTCAGGATCCTTTGAATTTAAGAAATAATGAGCTCCAAACTGTCTGACCTCATTCTCTTTTTCAGGATTGGATGAAAAAGCTGTAACTTCACAACCCCAGGCCTTGAGAAATTTAATCGCCAAGTGTCCCAAGCCACCTATCCCAACTACCGCTACATGATTTGGTGGTTTTATATTATTTTGAACAATTGGATTGAAAACTGTTATTCCTCCACAAAATAATGGACCTGCAGTTTTAATATCTATATTTGCAGACAATGGAAAAGCCCATACAGCTTGACATCGTACTTTATTTGCAAAACCACCATATCTACCAACGATTACATCCTCGGCTTTTAAACAGCGATTGTGATGGCCACTTGTACATTGGTCACAAATTAAGCATGAACGAGAACGCCAGCCTACTCCTACATATTGGCCAATTTGTAAATGTTCTACCATATTCCCGATTGCAGATACTCTTCCAATAATTTCGTGTCCAGGAACAAATGGATATTGTGTTATCCCCCATTCATTATCAAGCATATGCAAGTCACTGTGACATATACTACAATATTCAACATCTACTTCTACTTCGTCAGATTTTAGAGGACCAAGCTCATACTCAAATGGTTCAAGTTGTCCAGCTATTTGATGAGCTGCATATGCTTGAATTTTCATAGTATAACTTATCTTTACATGCTTAAATATTTTGAAGTATGGATAAGCTGAGGTTTTATAGACTTTACACACGTTACTTTTGAAATTTCTTCTTTAATCTTATATAGATCTGCACGTAACCATATTTGAAATTATATAGAATTTTATCAATATAAGAGTATAGAAAAAAATGACATCTTCTTTCATTCATAATGACAAAATTCTGTGTTTGAAATCATTATCACTATCAATATTTTTCTGAGATCATATTTTTAACCTTAATCGTGAGTATATTGATAACACTGATGAAATCAAGAGAAGTAGGTAACCAACAATAATTAAAGGAATTTACTCAATCTTTCATAGTACTTACAATTTGAATAACTAAATTTAAAATTATGAGTATAGTGAAATGAAATGTAATACAAACGATTGCAATGTAAACATCAAAATAATTAATTCAATCCCCATTACATTCAGTATATTTGAGCTGTAAAGGATATTGTAGTAGATTTGGAAGCAAAAAAGGAGGAAAATACTCTTTATATGCTCAAAATTTTAAACGATGTACAGAATGTGCTATTTATATAAAATATGATGGAAATAGGTGCCCATGTTGTAAATATCCTCTGCGGAACAGAAGAAGATCATCATCCAACTAGTCTATCATTGCTTCATTTCATCTGATTTTAATATGAAATTAAAAGATTATTCTAATAAGTAGGATTTTATTGTTGAATAGTACAGATTTTTACACCATGTCATTTTGTCTTTTTGTTGTAACTTTTAATGGGAGTTAATGATTAAGAATATGTCATCTACTATAATAAATTATTTTAGACTAGTACGTATCCCCAATGTTTTTACTACTTTTTCAAACATTCTATTGGGTTATATTTTCTTTACTAGCATAGACTATTTTGATTATTTTGTTATTTTAAAATTGATTTCAATATCTGCTTTTTTATATATTGGAGGGATGATACTAAACGATTATTTTGATATAAAAATAGATAAGAAAGAAAGACCTGGGCGTCCTTTACCCTCCAATAAAATATCTAAAAAAAATGCTTTAATTTTAGCATTCATAGCTTTTTCATACTCTCTAATTATTTCGTTTATTATGGGATGGTATACTTTTATAATTACTGTAATTATGGTTACTTTAATTTTCTCGTATAATAGATTTTCAAAAAAGACAATTTGGGGATCTATTAACATGGGAATTATAAGAAGCTTAAATGTCCTTTTAGGAGCTAGTCAATCACTATTTCTTATAAATGGAGGTATGTTTGAAACAGGTTTTATTATTCCATTGTTATCCGAATTTTTATATGTATGTGCTATTACTATTTTAAGTCGGAATGAAACGAAAGACTTTTTCTTCACTCTTTGGAATAATATTCCATTCATAATTATATATGTTCTCATATTTTCTTTATGTATCTTTATAATTCTGGGTGCATTTAATTATCAATCCTTAATTCCATTGATAATATTTTCTTGTTTTATAATTTATTCTCATATAGGTTTGTTTAAAAAAATTGCAACTACTCCAAAATCTGTATCTCAGTTAATAACTATGATAGTTTTTCTAGATATCATTTTCATAACCGATACTTTAGGCGTTTATTATAGCCTTATTTTAGCATTAGTATTAATAATTCCTGTTATTTTTTTATCAAGAAGACTGTATATGACTTGAGTAAATTTTATATTATTTTAAAGACACTAAACCTTTTCAGCTTCTGGACTATGTTTAACATATTATTTAAATTACTCATTGTTTAAATCTGTTTATGATTGAACATGTTATTGTTATTGATATTGTTGGTTTAGAAGAAAAACATCTTAATTCTAAATTACTACCAACTATTTCTGCATTAGCTGAAAAAGGTGAATCTTCTAAAATGAAGCCTGTTTTCCCAGCAGTCACATCTACAGTACAAACAAGCTTTTTGTCGGGAGAATATCCCAATAGACATGGTATAATTTCTAATGGCTTTATGGATCGGAATACTTATAATGTATTATTTTGGGAACAATATAATAGTTTAGTACAGGTACCACGAATTTGGGACTTTATAAAAAGTAAGAATATTAATTTTAAAACAGCTGTTCTTTTTTGGCAAAATACTTTATATGCAAATTCGGATATCATTATAACTCCAAAACCCATTCATTTAGAAAATGAAATGAAAATGTGGTGTTATTCTAAACCAGTGGGTTATTATGAAGAAATAATGAAACAAATTGGAGAATTTGATCTTTCTTCGTATTGGGGGCCATTAGCGTCTAGCTTATCAAGTGAATGGATTACAAAAGCGGCTCAATATACCATAGAAAAAAGCAGACCAAATTTTATGTTTACATATATCCCACATGTTGATTATTCTGCTCAGCGTTTTGGAAAAGAGAGTAATCAAGTTTCTGATGATCTAGTTTTGGCAGACAGTATTGTAGAAAAAATAATAGATTCAACAAAAAAGAGTAAAACTTACGAAAATACACAATTTATTATTTTTTCAGAATACTCTTTTAATAATGTTAACTGTGCAATCCCTATAAATATTATTTTGAGAAATAATGGCCTTTTAAATGTGAGAAAAATTGGAGACAAAGAATACGTCGATTTCGAATTTAGTCAAGCATTCGCGGTAGTTGATCATCAAATAGCAAATATTTATCTCAAATCTCCTCAAGATAAAGAAAGAATTGTAAATATTTTAAAAAAAATTTCGGATATTGATATTATAATAACCGGAGTGGAAAAGAAATTTTTTAATATTGATCATGAACGAGCAGGCGACATTATAGTTGTAGCTAATCGTGATAAATGGTTTAGTTATTACTGGTGGTATGATGAAAATATGGCTCCTTCTTTTACTAGGATGGTAGATATCCACAGGAAACCTGGTTATGACCCTTTGGAATTATTTTTTGATTCTAAAAAAAGATCCATTCCTTTTGATACCGGCTTACTAAAGGCATCCCATGGAAGACCAGTTAATATGACAACACAAGAAGGCTATTCACTTTATGCATCAAATATTCGATCTAACTTGAAAAAAGACGAAATGAATTCATTAGATGTAGTTCAAATTGGAAAATATCTTATGAATTTACTATAGCTATACTTGTATAGTGATTTAATTGGTTAATTTTTCAATAACTATTGATTCATTTACAAAAATAGAATCCTTAGAAAATACAATTAAAAGTCTAGTAGAATTAGGTATACGCAATATTGAAGTTTCTGGTGATCCTTCAAATTCTTATTCAAGAAAAAATTCAGAACTTTTCAATACTTTTAGCGTTTCAGTTCTTGGTGTAACTGGTAAATGGACAGGCTCAAAAGGAATGATACCTCCAATTCTCCTTACTTCCGATCCACAGATCCTATCTTATTCAAAAAATTATATCAAAGAGTGTATAAAAATTTGTAATTTTTTTGGAGGTTCTATTTTTAATGTTTGCCTATTGTCTGATTATGATCTGAAAATAGATCAAAACCACGAAATGATTCCCAATAAAGAAAAAAAGAAATTACTCAAAAGATCAGTAACCGTATTATCAGAACTTACTAATTTTTCAAAGGATTATGGAGTACATCTTTTGCTAGAACCACTAAATAGGTATTCTACTCCCTTTTGTTGTAATACTGCAGATGCAATATTTGTTACCTCCAACCTTAATAATGATTATTTTTCAATTTTATTGGACACTTATCATATGAATATTGAAGAAAAAAATTTTTCTGATAGTATCAAAAAATCAAAATCTTTTTTAAAACATGTTCATTTTGCAGATAACAATAGAAAAATGCCAGGGTTAGGGCATATTAATTTTAATCCTATATTAAAAACATTAAAGAAGATACAATATAATAATTACATTGGTTTGGAACCTATGGTGGATAGAAATTATAAAGTGGAGATCATACAAGGATTAAAATTTTTAAATAAACTTTGTAACAAATACCATATATAGTATTATCTTCTATAGATTATTTTTGAAGAAGTATATTAAATTTTAGTCCTAATTTGTTTAATCAATTCTTCTAACCATATAATTAATAAATTTAGATCTGACGTAATGAAATCAAATTTCAAATCCTTTGTCAAATTTAATATTTCTGGATTTACAAATAATACTATTTTTATAATCTCAGTCATTTTTCTTTTTATATAATCTGAAGTGCTAAATAAGAATTTTAGAGAACTTTCATCTGAACAACATAAAAAAATAATTTTCGTCCCTTTCTTATGTGACCAAAATCTAGTAATATGACTTTGTAAATCAATATCAAAAAAAGGATCTATATGTTGCCCAATATTTCCAAGATATATAGTATCACAATTTGAAACTTCCGAGACTAATGATAATATCTTCGAATATAATATCTGATCTTCATTTCCTGCAATAAAAATATTGTGAATATTTTTATTATGATCAATATTTTTATAATGTATTTCAATTACAATTAAAAGGTCAAATAATAAGTTATTCAAATAAATAAGTTCAGTTTTACCTAACCTACCTCTGTTATAAAGCCCATTTATAGTATTTAATGAGGGAATGATTATTTCTTTTAAAACTTTTAAAACTTCAGTATTTGAATAAATAATATTAAGTAAAATTTTACTTGATTCTTTTTTATTATATCCAAGCAAAGCAGTTAAAAATTTCTGTTGTATGTGAATATAATTCAAAGGAAATTCTATATCGTCTACACCTGATTCTCTTGTCCATATATTAATCGAACCAATTTTTTTCATTTTTATTAAACCGATTGCTGATAAAACGTTAAGATATTTTGTTATTGTCATTCTATTAACATGAATGGCATCAGCCAATTCCATACTAGACATTCCTTCTTCATGGTTAGCCAATGTTTCAATGACCTTATTTTTTATTTCATCGATTGTGTATCTTCTATACAAAGTTTTAATTATATACTAGATAAAAGGGCATTTATCATTTTATATCAAAATTTTTATATTGTTTGCAAAATATAGATGTGCAACTAATTTAACGACTTATTGAATACAAAAATATAAATATAATAACTATATTCGCATCGGCTAACGATGGTTAAAGATAAATGCATTTTAGCATACTCGGGTGGATTGGATACATCAGTATGTATAAAATATTTGCAGCTTTTACATAATCTTGATGTTATTACTGTAACAGTAGATTGTGGACAAAATGATGATTTCAAAGAAATCGAAAATAGGTCTAAAGAAATAGGAGCTATTCAGCATTACTATGTAGATGCTAAAGAAGAATTCGTAAATGAATATATCACTCATTGTATAAAAGCCAACGGCTTGTATGAAAACCAGTATCCTTTGGGAACTGCGTTAGCACGGCCTCTTATTGCAAAGAAAGTAGTTGAGATATCAAATAAAGAAAATGCCAAAACAATAGCGCATGGTTCAACAGGTAAAGGAAATGATCAAGTTAGATTCGATATAACTATAAAATCATTTAATCCAAATTTAAGAATTATTGCACCAATTAGAGATATGAATCTAACAAGAGATATAGAAATTCAATTTGCAAAAGAACATAACATTCCCATATCTACTGAAGTTAAGAAATATAGTATTGATATGAATATATGGGGACGGTCAATAGAAGGTGGATATCTCGAAAATCCTTTTGTTGAACCCCCAGAAGATTGTTTCAAATTTATTAAATTTAATAATTCAGAAGTTTGTTATTTGGAAATAGAATATGAAAAAGGTCTACCTATAACAGCTGATGGCAAAAGGATGAATCTTATAGATCTGATAAATTATATTAATTTTAAGGCAGGATCATGCGGTGTAGGTATTGTTGATCATATAGAAGATAGAATTATCGGTATAAAGTCTAGAGAAGTTTATGAATGTCCTGCAGCAATTGTTCTAATTCAAGCTCATCAAGATCTTGAGAAAATGGTATTAACCTCTCACGAATTGCGGTTCAAACATATTGTAGATCAGCAATGGAGTTGGATGACTTATTCTGGCCTATGGCTTGATCCATTGCTTAATGATTTGGATAAGTTTATAGATGCAACACAAAACAGAGTTACAGGAAAAGTAAAAATGCGAATGCAAAATGGTTCCACTCGGATTGTAGGAAGAGAATCTAAATTTTCTTTATATAAGAATGACTTGGCAACGTATAGTTCTGACTCTATTTTTGATCAACAACTAGCAAAAGGTTTTGTTGAATTATGGGGATTGCAATCTATTACAGCAAATTCTATAGCAATTAATTTAAATAAAAAAGAGAATAAAAGAAATGAGCAATAGAATGAAGATTGAATGCAAAGACTGTGGAGGAGAATTAAATATTCTCGAAGATGTAGTTGTGGGCGAAATCGTTTCCTGTCCAGACTGTGGGGCCGAATTCGAAGTAACTTCTAATTCTGCAGGTAAAGTAGATTTCAAACCAGCAGAGTCCGTAGGAGAAGATTGGGGAGAATAAGTTTGAAAATATGGAACTTTCTATAATTTATGATAAACTACGATTCGAGGAAAAAGAACTATACGATAAGGCTACTAATAGAGGAATAACTACTCATTTAATAGATGCTAAACCTATTTCTTTTAGTACAGATAGAAATCAAAATAATACTATTAACGGTGATATTTTTCTTCAACGATGTTTAAGTCATTATCGAGGTTTATACATAACATATTGTCTTGAATTTTTGAGGCATAAAGTAATAAACAAATATGATGTAAATGAGATTTGTGGTAATAAATTACGAACATCTCTTATTTTGGCTAAATCTGAAATTCCTTCTCCAAAAACATATTTCACTTTTAGCGCTGAATCTTTTAAAGAATTGACAAATAAACTTGGATTTCCTTTAGTTTTAAAACCACTTGTTGGTTCTTGGGGGAGAGGGGTTTTTCCTATTCGAAATGAAGAAACGGTAAATATTATCATGGAAATGAGAGAGGAAAATGATTCAGCATTTTCTAGGATCTATTACGTCCAAGAAATGATAAATAGACCCCCTAGAGATATTAGATGTATCGTTGCTGGAGATCAAATTATTACCGCAGTATATCGATATTCTGCTATAAATGAATGGAGAACTAACGTTGCGAGGGGAGGTCATACAGGGCTTGCTCCAGTTACAAAAGAGTTAGAAGATATTGTAATTAAGGCATCCAATGCAGTCGGAGGAGGTATTCTCGGTGTAGATGTTATGGAAGATGAAAATAAAGGTTTTGTTATACATGAAATTAATAGTAATGTTGAATTTAGAGGAGCATCTCAAGTATCTCACGTAGATATAGCAAATTCTATGATTGAGTATGTCTTAACAGTTTATAAAAAATAGAAATTCAATTAATATTTGTCTTTACTTCAAATGATAAAAAAATTCATAAGATGCAGCAATATTCTGATCTATAGTTCATAACAATGAAAGTAGGAGTTATAGGTGCGTCGGGATACGTAGGCGGAGAATTACTTCGATTATTGGTAACTCATCCCAAAGTAACGGTTGATGTGGTTACATCTAGACAACATGTTGGAGAATATGTCCATAGGGCTCATCCAAGTTTAAAAGGATTCATAGACCTTACCTTTTCATCAATGGATATCAATAAAATTGCCGATTCATGTGATCTGGTATTTGTTTCTGTTCCACATGGAAATGCGAATAAAATTGTAAAAAATTTATATGAACGAGATATTAAAATTATAGATCTTTCTGCAGATTTCCGCTTGAAAAATCCTAATGATTATATAAAATGGTATGGATGGGAACATCCTTTTCCAGATTTACTTTCAAAATCAGTCTATGGAGTTCCTGAACTTCATCGTGAAGAAATTAAAAAAGCCAAATTAGTTTCATGTCCTGGATGTATGGCAGTGACATCCTTACTAGCACTAAAACCGCTTATTGAAAATGATCTTATTGATACAGATCATATAGTTGTAGATAGTAAAATTGGCTCTTCTGGTGCAGGTGCTCAAGCAAATGCAGGCACACATCATGCGATGAGATATGGTGTAATCCGACCTTATAAACCAGCCAAACATAGACATACAGGTGAAATTATTCAAGAACTTTGTAGATTATCTAAAAAGGTTATAAAAGTGAGTATGAGCCCTCATGCTGTTAATCTTGTTAGGGGTATCCTGACAACTAATCATACTTTTTTGACTAAAACAATTGGTGAATTAGATCTATGGAAAATCTATAGGCAATCTTACAAAAATGAACCATTTATAAGATTTATAAAAGATAAAAAGGGATTATATAAATTTCCAGACCCAAAATTCTTAATTGGCTCCAATTTTTGTGATATTGGTTTTGATATTGATGAGGATAACAATAGAGTTGTTGCACTCTCGGCTTCTGATAATCTTATGAAAGGTGCAGCAGGCTCAGCAATCCAAAATATGAATGTCATGTTTGGTTTTGATGAAATGGATGGCTTAAAATTAACTCCATTAACACCGGTATGATCGTAATTAAAATTGGTGGTAGCATTGTGGATGGATTACATTCATCAACTATTTCAGACCTTAAAAATATATTAAAACAAGACAAGGTTGTTCTTGTTCATGGGGGAGGTAAGGATGTCACTATTATTGGTAATAAATTGGGAAAAGAACAAAAATTTATTGTTTCTCCTGGAGGTGTAAAAAGTAGATATACTGACAAGGAAACTGCAGAAATATATACCATGGTTATGTCTGGAAAAATAAATAAAACTATCGTCAGATTGCTTTTAAATAATGGGATAAGTGCAGCAGGGATATCGGGAATTGATGGATCTACAATCGAAGCATTAAGAAAGAAAAAGCTTGTAGTTGTTAATGATAAAGGTAGAAAAATGATGATTGATGGAGGTTATACAGGAAAAATAAACAAGATCAATACACTATTAATTGAAAAGTTGTTAGAAGGAAATTTTGTGCCAGTTGTTTCTCCAATAGCTTTAAGTGAAGAAACTGAATTTTTAAATGTTGACGGAGATAGAGCTGCTGCCTATATCGCAGGGGGAATATCCGCTGATAAAGTAATTTTTATCACTAACGTTAATGGTTTAATTCTAAATGATGAACTGATAAAAGAAATGACGTATGATAAAGCAAAGGAATCTTTACCAAAAATTGGACATGGAATGGAGAAAAAAGTAATGGCATGTATAGAATCTTTAGATATGGGTGTCAAGGAAGCAATTATAGCTTCAGGTGACGTTGAGAATCCAATTTCTTCTGCACTATTTCATACTAATTGTACGGTGATAACAAAATGAGTGAAGACAATTACCTTGGAAATCTTTATCAGAGATTTCCAATAAATATATCAAAAGGAAAAGGAGCTACCGTTTGGGATGTTTCTGGAAAAGAATACATTGATTGTATGGGTGGTTATGGTGTCGCATTAATTGGCCATTGTAACGATCGTGTAGTAAATGCAATTAAAAAACAATCAGAGAAACTTATTACTTGTCATATGTCACTCTATAACAATGTTAGATTAGAATTTCTAGAAAAAATATCGAAAATCTCTCCAAAAAAACTATCTAAGGTTTTCTTTAGCAATAGCGGTGCTGAGTCTACTGAATCTGCTCTAAAGTTTTCTCGTAAATTTACAGGTAAAAGTGGAATAATAGCCATGACTGGGGGATATCATGGAAAAACTTTCGGTGCATTATCTGTAACACACAATGAAAAATATCGAAAATCATTTCAACCATTGTTAGAAGGAGTAAAATTTGTACCTTACAGTAATCCATCAAAAATTGAAGAATCACTGGATACCTCTATTGGGACAGTTATTATTGAACCAATTCAAGGTGAAACGGGAATAATTGTTCCATCAGATGGTGTTCTACAACAAATAAGAAAGATTTGTGACCAGAATGATCTAGTATTAATTTTTGATGAAATACAAACTGGATTAGGACGAACTGGTCGAATGTGGGCTGGTGAACATTGGTCAACGACTCCGGATATTATGTGTCTAGCAAAAGGTATAGCTGGAGGATTACCAATGGGTTTAACTCTATGTAAACCTGAAATCCTAGACGCTATGAAAGTTGGAGAACATTCTTCAACTTTTGCAGGTAATCCACTTTCGTGTTCTGCAGGTATAGCTACTATAGAATCTATTATAGAAGAAAGTCTCGTTGAGAATGCTGCAAAAATTGGGAATATTTTCAAAAATGGATTGTTCCAACTTAAAGAGAATCATAGAATTGTGAGAGATGTACGCGGATTAGGTTTAATGTTAGCTCTTGAATTACGTTTTGATATTAAGGATATGTTATTTGATGGAATTAAAGAAGGCCTTCTTATGTTGTACTCAGGGAGAAATATAATTCGATTATTGCCACCATTGGTACTGGATGACGTAAAGGTAGCAAAAACCTTAAGCATTATGGATAAATTATTAACTAAAGAAGAGGAAAGAAAAGATGTTAAATAATATTGATTCATTCGATGAAAAAATAATAAAGATTCTTCAAAAGGATGCTAGAAAACCGTTTGTAGAAATAGCTAATACTATTGGTTTATCCGAATCAGCAGTAAGGAGAAGGATTAAAAATTTAACTGATAATAACGTTATTAAAAAATTCACAATTGAAATCAATAATAAAGGAAAAACTAGCGCAATAACTCTGATTTCTGTTGCCTCAAGCTCTGACACATCTACAGTAACGTCTAAATTATTAAATTTAGAAGGAGTTGACGTTGTTTATGAAATAACTGGACAATATGATATTGCAGCAATTATCAGTGCTCCAGAAATTTCTGAAATTAATTCTTATATCGATGAAGTTAGAAAAATTGAAGGCGTTTCAGATACAAATACCGTGATAATTCTTAAAACTTTAAAAAATACATGATATCTATATTTTAATTACTGCAGTAAATATTCAGAATTTTACTTTCATTTTTTAGCGTTAACATTTATATCACATACGAAAGGTGTAATAATATCGTTAAAATGATACTTAAATCAGATGATCCTAACTATTATGCGCATCAATACAATAATGTAGGCCATGAAAAAAAAAAAATAAAAATTCTTGATTCTACATTAAGAGAAGGAGAACAACACCCAGGAGTTTCTTTTACTATTAAACAAAGGATTCAAATCGCATGGATGTTAGATTCATTTGGAGTAGATCAAATAGAGATAAGTCCGGTAGTGTCCTCCGATCACTTGGAAGCGACAAAAACAATTATCAAACAAGGATTAAAAGCTGATATTGTTGCTCATGTTAGAGCAATAAAATCAGATGTAGATATCGCTCTCAAAACTAATTCAACTTGGATAGCTACCTATCTGGGAATATCTGATATTCATCTTAGTGCAAAACTGAAAATTTCTAGAGATGAGGCAAAAAGGAGGGCCATTGAAGTAGTTGAATATATAAAATCACATGGGTTAAAATGTCGCTTCACAATGGAGGATGCTAGTAGAACTGAACCTTCTTTTCTCTTAGAGATGTGTAAAGAAATGAATAGATTAGGTGTGGAAAGAATAAGCATTCCAGATACCGTGGGTATAATGCGTCCACATGGTATGTATAATTTAGTCAAAATGGTGTATGATAAAATAGATACCTCAAAAAGTTCTCTTGATGTACATTGTCATAATGATGTTGGATTAGCATTAGCTAATGCATTGTCTGGTTGTGAAGCTGGGGCAGATCAGATTCATACTACGATAGATGGTTTTGGAGAAAGGACAGGGATTCCATCGCTTGCCGAAGCTTCCATTGCATTGACCCTGATATATGGATCTGAAAACAATTTAAGACTGCATATGTTAAAGGATCTCTCAAGGACTATTTCACAATATACAAGTTTGGAGATTCCAGAATCTAAACCTATAGTAGGCGATAGTGCATATAAACATAAGGCTGGAACTCATCTTGCAGCGATTTTACGAAATCCTGCCGCCTATGAAATTATTGAACCTCGTCTAGTGGGAAACAGAAGAAAGATTGTGTTTGGAGAACTTGCAGGGAAAAATGGGGCGGCTTATTTGTTATCTTTACTCGGCCTAGATACTAGTATACGTGAAGCAGAAAACCTTGCCAAGGGGTTAAAAGAACTTAGAATGGGTGATGTATTAGAATTGTATCTTGATGAGAAATTAGAAAGAAAGATACTTAATGAAGAAACATTTAATGTAAAAAAGGAGTGAATAAAATATGGTAAAATGTGAGGAATGTGATGCCGAAATCAAAATACCAGAAGATTCAATCGAAGGTGAAATAGTGTCCTGTCCAGATTGTGGATCAAGCTATGAATTGGTAAAAATTGAAGGTGGATTTACTACAAAACCCGCTCAAGTAGTTGGCGAGGATTGGGGACAGTGACTGAGGGAAGGAATACATCTTCTTCTCTCACACTTCTTTATGATACTATAAGATGGGAAGAAAAGGCTATTTATGAAGCTGCCAGAAAGAAAGGAATTGAAATAAAGAAAATTGATTGTAAAGATATTGTTTTAGATTTAAATACACTCTCTTGTGAATATACTAATCAAACCATCATTCAAAGATGTGTTAGTTATTTCAAGAACCTTCATTCTACTGCAGCGTTAGAAGGATTAGGAGCAAACGTAATTAATCCATTAAACACTGCTGTTACATGTGGAAACAAATTATTTACCCATATGTTGCTACAAAAAAAAGGTATACGAACACCCAAAGTAATAACAGCTTTTTCACCCAATTCTGCACTTTCAGCATTAGAAAATTTCGGATATCCTGTTATAATTAAGCCTACAATAGGAAGCTGGGGTAGATTGATAGCATTATTACGTGATAAAGATGCAGCAAAAGCTGTATTTGAAGACAGAGAGCATATGTTTCCTCTTTACCATGTATATTATCTAGAAGAATTTGTTTCTAGGCCACCTCGTGATATAAGAGCTATAGTTGTAGGTGATGTTGTTGTTGCTGCAATATATAGGTATTCTGAATCTGATGAATGGAAGACTAATATGGCATTAGGAGGTCGAGCTGAAAACTGTCCAGTTACAGATGAATTGGAAGAGATTTGTATTAAATCTTCTCAAGCTGTTGGTGGAAAGATTGTAGGAGTAGATTTAATGGAAAGTTCAAAAGAAGGTCTATTGGTACATGAAGTAAATAATACAACAGAATTCAAAAATACAGTCAAAATTACTGAAATCAATATTCAAGATATGATTGTAGATTATTCTTTAAAATATCAAATTAATTAGATGTACATTGGTCTCATCTAATTATGCAATAGAACTTTTAAAAACATCAATTAATCTTTACACTCCATCTAGATCTGAAGGTCCATTAGCTAATTTACTAAAGGATAAATGTGTTAATGAACTAGGTTTTGAACAAGCTCATATAGATAGCGTTGGAAACATTATTGCCACCAAAGGAAGTGGTTATCCAAGAATATTGCTTTGTGGCCATATGGATACTGTTCCAAATAAAGTTCCGGTAAGGATAGAAAATGGCTTCTTGTATGGTAGAGGTGCATCCGATGCTAAAGCTCCCTTAATCTCTATGCTTTTGGCTGCCTCTGAATTCCCTAAACAAAATGGTACTATAATATTTGCTGGTGTAGTTGATGAGGAAGGAAATGCAACAGGTAGTAAGCAGCTTGTTAAAAATAAGTTGGATATAGATTATGCCATATTTGGTGAACCTAGTGGTATAGAAAATATTACAATTTCATATAAAGGAAGGTTAGCTCTTAAATTAATATGCGATGTTTTAGACAGTGCACATGCAAGTGCGCCTTGGTTAGCAAAAAACTCTATTGAGGAAGTGTATAATTTTTGGAATGCGATAAAAAGTACTTTACATACGAATTATGAGAAAGAAAAAAGAAGTAACTCTGTTAGTTGTTGTCTTACAGAAATTTTAGGTGGATCTAGTCACAATGTCACTCCTCAAAAGTGTAAAATAACTATGGATATTAGAATTCCAAATGGGACCACTTGTAAACAAGTTTTTTATTCTATAAAAACTCTCATTGCAAAAATATCGAAAGAAAATGGAATAAAAACTAATTTTATTATTGAAGATTTTACGGAACCATTCGAAGCTGATTTTTCCTCTCCATTAGTTAGGTCTCTTGTTCTCTCTATTCTTGACATCTGTAAGAAAAGACCTGCATTATTAAGAAAAACAGGAACAGGTGATATGAATATCATTGGAAATGCTTTTAAAATTCCCGTAGTAACATACGGTCCTGGAGATCCGCATTCTTCTCATAGTATTAATGAACATGTAAGTATAGAAGAATACCTTTTAGGAATTGAAGTCTACAAAAGAGCTTTATTTCATATGTCCAGAATGCATAACATTCAGAATAAATAAAATTAGAGGTAATAATAGCGAATTAAATACCGGTATGTTATGTTTCGTTGGACTTGGAATAAATGGTTATTCTGGATTAACTCTGTTAGCAAAAGAGACTCTACAAAAATGTAAGTTTATCTATATAGAAAGATTTACAAGTTATATTGATGATGACGATATCAGGCAACTAGAACTTTTACTAAATACTGATAATAAACGTACACAAATAATTCCTCGTTGGTTTATTGAAGATGCAAGAGCTATTATCTCTCAATCAAAAGATGATAGTGTAGCAATATTAACTTATGGCGATCCTTTTATGGCAACCACTTTCACAGAACTTTATGTAAGAGCCAAAAAAAATCTAATTGAAATAAAAATAATTCATGGTGCTTCTGGAATTTCATCTTTGATCGGTGAAATTGGATTACATAACTACAAATTTGGAAGGACTACAACAATTATGTCAGATCCTATGTCTGCAATAAGTGTCTATAATATTATTTATGAAAATCTGAGAGTAGGAAATCATACTTTAATCCTAACTGAATATAATAATAATAATAATAATAATAACAACAACAATGAAAATGACTTTTTCTTTCTTGACCCATCAAGGGCTATAGATATGCTTCTTGAAGTCGAAGAGAATATCAATTATAAAATTATATCTGACGAGTTATTTATTATAGTGGCATCTAGAATAGGAAATAAAGATCAAAATATCATAGGAGGAAAAATTAAATCTATTAAAAAAATAGATTTTGGCAAAGGACCTCATTCTCTCATTGTAACAGGTCATCTCCATTTTACAGAAATTGATTCAATAACCTCTCTTTATCCCAATAAAGATCCTCCCTTGGATAATACTCAATTCTTTCGACATATTGCAATAACAATGTTAGAAAAATATTTACCAAAAGCTAAAAATGCTTTGAAAAATTTGAAATCGTATATTGAAAGTGAAAGAAATTCTTCTGCTATACTCGATGAACAGCATAAAGGAATGTATCATGTATTAGAGAATGCCGAATATTATTTATTGGATGCTGAAAGATTTTTCAATCAACATAAATTTGAATTAGGAATACTTAGTATAGGGTATGCAGAAGGATTAATAGATGCATTACGTTTCCAAAAAAATATCAATCCGTGGTTATCTTAATTTAATACCTCATTATTTTAAGGATATTTTTTATATTTTGATTTGGAGAACTATTATTATAACAGAATAATTATTAACTAAAGTGGGGTTGGGGCAATGAATAAAAATTATGATACGTCTTTTAAAATTCCAGATGATCTATTACAATTTTTAAATAATGAAACTTATTCATTATTGATAAAAGGAGAACCAGGAGCAGGAAAAACAGCACTATGCTTGACAATTCTTAAAGCATTAAATATCAAGAATAACTTCTTTTATATTTCTACAAGAGTATCACCTAATAAATTATTTTATTACTTTAATTGGATAAATAAATATCTTAAAATTAAATCTTCGAATAGTCATAACAAATCTTCTAAAAACATAAATAGTTTAGAACCTTTTTTTGAAGATGCACGGTTAGATGAACCAGAATCCCTTTTTGAACGTATAACAAATCAATTGATGGACGTAAGGTCTCCATTGATAATAGTAGATAGCTGGGATGGGATAGCTTCATTCATGGATCGTGAATCAAGACTGAATAATGAACGTGTTTTACAAACATGGTTAGAACGAGCAGGGGGAAGATTAATTCTAGTAAATGAAGGAAACGAATTAACAACTTTGGATTATCTTGTTGATGGCATTATAACCCTCAAATTTAATCAATTTAGTCACATCATTTTAAGAGAAATGAATTTAACAAAGTTAGGAGGGATTGATATAAAGAAAAATTCATTTTTATACACCTTAAAGAATGGAATTTTTAAAACATATGAATCAAGTAATCATTATGATCATATTTTGGATCATATTCTTAGTTCACCTAAAAATAAATCTATTACCCATAAAAAAATTGTTAAAATCGATTCTGGTCATTTTTCACTTAACAAAGACCTAAATGGCGGATTCACCAAGAAATCTATAGTATTATTACAACATGATCCAAACATAGAAATTAGATACACTATTTTGTTTTTGTTTAATTTTATCACTAATTGTATTAGTAATTCCCATATGCTACTATTAGACAATAAAATTGCCAGAGATACTACTTCTATTTTAAATTTTATCCGATCGAACATAGTAGACGCTAATGATTACGACAAATTCGTTAAGTTAATTGATTTTAATTTGGATACAAATTCTGATAATTTAGATAACACTCTAAACACTGACTTATTAATTAATCCTATTTCTGAAGAAACGAAGAATATTAAATCAAATTCAATGATCTTTGGCATTTTAAATTTTGATAGATATAAAAATATAGATGAGTATAAATTGATTAATACCTTGAAAGATAAGTTAGATCTTTCTTTTCTTCTATTTCAGACAGGAATTAAGTCTGAATTAACTCCAAGGTTATTTGATTATAAAATTACAATTAAAAATTTTAATGATATAGTATGTATCCATTTAACACATCCATATGTACGAGTGTATGGCCTTGAACTAGTGAATATAGAAAATTCAAATTTCTCGATCAGAATAGATCCATTAATATAAATCATTTAAACATTTCTTACAATTAATATAATATTATAATAGAAAGGAGCGTTATATTCATCTTTCTCAAATTATTTACTCATTATTCTGAAGAAAAAAATTGCGATAAATGATATGAGAAAATAACCCTTCGTCCTGAAAAAAAATGAGGCAGATTCTATTAACTATGAGAAGTTTGATATGCAGTCAAGTCGCACTGCATTATAATACGTCTACACATATAGGATAAATTTATCTTTTAAAAAAAATAGATGGAAATGGAATTTGTTTAAAAAATTTTGAATATCAAAGTTTTATTATTGTATTACTTTACCATATCTTTGCGGTAAGGCTTTGTGTTTGTATTATTAAAATCATGGGCCGAAAGGGAGTTGAACCCTCGACCTTTCGATTATCAGTCGAACGCTCCACCAAGCTGAGCTATCGGCCCAATTTAGCACACACTAGTGTTGGTG
>DASVEV010000133.1:0-19682 GCA_036380415.1 Nitrososphaeraceae archaeon | reverse complement strand
ACATTTAGTACCTCTATCATGGGTTTGGGTCGATCATTTGTTAAAGGTTTTAATCTTTTACCTAACCCACCGGCAAGTATAACAGCTTTCATCAAAATAGAATCAAGAATCAGATTATTAAAGATTAATGAATGAAATATATACTATTTTTTTATATAACAATGAGATGATATTAAAAAGGATAAAATGTTTCTTTCCCTGATCTTATTGTAATTTAATCTTACGATAATAAATATATAAATGAGGTAACATAACATCAATACAATCTTTTATGCAATGAAGAATAGTGTAAAAGTGATCTTGTTGTTATTAAAAAAAATAAACGCCGCTGATCAGACTCGAACTGATGACCCACTGGTTAACAGCCAGCTAAGCTCTAAAGCGTATTTCGCTTTAAATTTGCTCTACCATGCTGAGCTACAGCGGCATTCAACTATCATTTTTTTTATCAAAATAAAAATGTTTTCTTATTGCAATAAACAAATCTTCGAATCAGATTTAATTTACACTATTAAAATTATACACCCAATAATGTTTTGCATTCTATCTAAGTTTAAAAATTATAGATTAACGTTGGGAAGAGTTAAAATGTATCAATTCATTCCATTTTCTTTGGCATATAGATAAACGCCATCTAAAAATACTCTCTGATCTTTATTTTTTATCTTGGTAGAAGATTCTATATTAGTAGCAGTTTGTGAAACATCTTCTAAACTGGGTCCTTTAACTATAACATCCTCCCCCGTTACTACGACTTGAGTTAAACCAACAATTTTAGATATACGAGAAGATCTTTCTCCAAAATAATTTTCAACAATTACTTTTTTATCTTTTACTTTGACTGATATTGGAAAATGAGAAAAAATTATTTTGAGTTTATAAGTAAATCCAGTTTCTGCTCCTTTAATCATACTAGAAATAATACTTTTTACAGTGTTTATTAACGCCAAATCTTTTCTTCGTTGACCAGGAGGGTGAATGATGATCTTGTTATTTTCAAAAACTAGTGTTATAGGGACTTTAGTAAAATCTTTAGATATTTTGCCATTTTTACCTTCAACAATTATTGTATTTTTTTCCTTGGTAACCTTGACACTTTCTGGGATTATGACTTCTCCAGATTGATTAACTTCTTTGCTAGTAGACATACCCTATAAGAACACCTCCTAATCCTTGACTTTGAGCATCAGTATGAGACATTATGCCCTTACTTGTTGATACCAATAATATTCCAAGGTTATATGCAGGTAAAAACTGTCTTTCCCAATTGAGAAATTCATTCTTTTTTACACCGTACCTAGGAGTTATAATTCCACACTTGTTTATTTTAGCTAATAATTGAATTCTAAATTTCCCCATTCTATTGTCATCGATCAGTTCAAATTCTCCTATATATCGATACTTTTGCATAACCCTGAGAATTTCACTGGCAAATTTAGATGTAGGAATAACTAAACATTCTTTTTTTCTTCTAATTTCGTTGTTGTATAAAGTATTAAACAAATTTGCGACAATATTTAATGACGGCATTTAGAATTCGTTCTCCCACACAATATTAATCCTATTTATTATTATCATACTTTGCTTCTCTCTCTATTTTCTTTCTTTTTTCGATATCAATATATATTTTATTCATATTTCTTGAATCCTAGATTAATTGCTACATCTCTAAAACATTGTCTACAAAGCATTATATCATATTTTTGAATTAATCCATTAAAGGCGCCACATCTTTTGCACCATCGTGTTCCTTTACCATGTGGTACTTTTTTTCTACCTGTTTCAGAATATTCACGTGGCTTAGGCATTATATCGCTTCAACTCCAAAATTTTTTTGGAAAAAATTTATTGAATCTTCTTTTGTTATTCTATGGTTCTTACCGATCTTGTCAGGATGTTTTTTCTTGGAAATTCTATAACCAGGTCTTTTCAAAGAGATACATACATCCATTCCAAAAATTCCGATATCAGGATTGTATTTTATTCCGGGTATATCTATATGTTCTTTAATTCCAATCGAAAGATTCCCATTATTATCTATGGAAGTTCTTTTAAAAGAATTTGATTTAGCGAGAAAAATTCTTTTTAAGATGTCCAATGCGATTTGTCTTCTTAAAGTCACCATCGCTCCAATTGGTTCACCTTTGTGAATACCAAAATCTCTAACAGACTTTTTGGCTCCCCTCGGACTAGGTTTTTGACCTGTCAATTCTTCCAACGCCATCTTAGCTCTTTCGAAAGGATCGCCAGACTTCCCTACGCCTATATTTATCACAATTTTTTCGATATCTATCCTTTTCATTTTTTCATTTGAATCATTATTATTTTCAGACATCTTTAATTCACTTTTATCTTTGGATTATTATTATCGCGTTCACTAATAACCATAATCATATCAATCGGAATTTCTAGCAATCTGGAATCCACACTAATTATTACACGTTTCGGAAGAGAAAATGTTCCTTCTTTTATTTCTTGTATTTTTCCTATACTACCAGCATTATCACCACGTGTTAATATAGCAAGACAATCAGATTGTAATTTTAGAGTTTCAATAATTTCTAATTCTGGTACTTTTATAAGACATGTATCACCGACTGAATAAACATTCTCAGAAATGACACTTTTACCGTCATGGAAACCATATTGAATTTTCCCTCCCTTAATAATATTTTTAGTTTTTATCTTTACAAGTTTTAGTGTCTTTTCATTATCACTTATTTCTATTGGAAATAATAACAGTGAATTGCTGGGAACTAATCTGTAAACCTTCTGTTGAGATGAAACTAACTCAATTGTATCCATTAATCCTACGGCAAAATTAACATCGTATCTGATTACATTATCAACTTTGACTTTACCTGCATTGACAATTTTTTTAGCTTCATGCATGTTTTTTGTGACCTTTAACACATCTCGTAAAATTACACCTATAGAATATGCATATTTTTTTGCATGTGTTCCGGGATATGTCCTAACAATAAAACGCCCTTGTTTTCTATTTATATCCCAAAATACTGGAGCTAATTGTCGTTTTACAGTAGTTCTTCCTCCTTTATTAGCCATTATTTATACTAGCTCCATTTGTTCCACTAAAAACATTTTATTTTCTAACATTATCATCATTATTTTTCCCCCTTATTATCTTGACTCTGGTTTGAATCTGTTATTCTTTTTTGTTGTGGTTTAAGAACCTTTTTAACATTTAAGTTTCTTTTTATTCGAGTTTTAGTTATATTAGGTTTAATATTTATCCCTTTTTTTTCCAGGTTAGCTGTTTTAACTTTTCTAATTACATTAGATCGATTCTTGTCATGCAAGTTAAAAGATGTAATAATAACGTTAGAAGAATGTATTTGAACCTTAACTTTACCTCCTTTTGAGGCTTCTCTTTGGATCCCTTCAATAAAAAGAGTTGATCTTCTAGTTTTTACTTTTTCTACTTTACCTTCAACATTTTTGTATTCTCCTCTTAATACCTTTACAGTATCTCCTGTGATCACCCGCGCATTCCTTTTATTGTATTCCTTCCGTAAATTTTCTGAAAGGGGGGAACGAATATGTTTATCAAGTATATGTTTTTTTATATTGAGGGTAGTATTTTTATTTGTCATAAACAATCACTATAATCTTAAACAATTGATGAAGCCAGATTTGCTATTCTTGGCCATTTTTCTGCTGCTTCAGCAGCAACTGGTCCTTTTATATCAGTTCCTTTAATTTCACCCTCCGGTGTCACTAAAACAGCAGCATTGTCTTCAAATGTAAGTCTTAAGCCACTTAGCCTCCTTATAGGATATTTTTGTCTAATTATGACTGCCCCAAAAATCTGTTTTCTTAATTGGGCTGGACCTTTCTTAACAGTAACAGTTACAAGGTCGCCTACGGCCCCTGAGGGCATTCTTGAATGACGCCCATGATATTTCGATACTTGAACAATTCGAAGAACTTTGGCACCAGTATTATCAGCACATACAAGCTCTGCTGTGACAGGGAGTGCCCTTGTAATATAGGGACGAAATTCAGATGCACCTTTCGCTGAGACTGCTCTTGATTTAGATGCCATCTTTATTATCTCCCTCAACGACTACAAAAGATACTGTTTTAGAAAGAGGCCGACATTCAGCTATTTTGACTTTTTGTCCTTCATTAACATCAATACAATCAGGAAGAAAAGCATGTACTTTAGATTTACTTCTTTCATATCTTTTGTATTTTTTAACTAACCTGTTATATTGTCTGGAGACAACGATCATCTTTGGCGATTTATTACTCTCTACAATACCTGTGTATAATCTTCCCCTTACTGATAAGCTTCCATGGAAAGGACAATGTTGATCTTCACATGTTTTTTTGGGAAGTGAAACCATAATACCTATATTTCTAACCATATTTCATTATCATCTCTTAATCTTTAAAATTCTATCTTCTGGTCTTCCTATCAATTGGTTACCTCTTATAAAGCAAGCGGTTGAAGGAAGATATAAAATACATTTTAGTATAATTTTTTTTGGAATTTTCTTAATTCCATTCAAGGTTCTTACAATCAGCATATTTTTAGTTTCAAAAATGATTTGACCAGATAAATTTGTTAAGCTGGATTGTGAACATTCCAATAATTTTATTTTTAACCCGATCCATTCATGATAAAGGATATTTTCGATCGATCTCATATCTTGACTCTTTTTTTAATTTTTCTTTCATTGATGAGTGTAAGAATTCTTGCTATATCTCTTCGAGCCCATCGAATACTAGAACTCTCTTTTTTCAATGTTCCTTTTGCTCCTTCTGACCTTAATTTAGCAAGATCAGCTTTCAATTCTAATAATTTGTCTTCAAGATCCTGATCATTCATTTCTCGAAGAGTTGTTAGTTTTATTCTACTCATTTAGTATTCGTTGGCACACTCCCTTTTTCTTTTACTTTATTCTGATTCATAGAGTTATCTTTTATATCTTTGGATTTAGGAATTTGTTTTTGTTGTTGTCTTTTTATATTTTGGTTATTTCTTTCTGAACTATTTTTTCTGGTAGTATTTTCTTGTATTGTATTTTTATTGGCTTCATTATCGGTGCCTTGATCTAATTGTGGATCACTATTCTGTAAATTTTCTTGTTTTGACTCTATAAGTTCAAAGTCTGGCGGCACTTCATTTTTTAATGCAATTCGCAGTTGGATTCCCATTAACCCCATTTTAGTTAATACGTCAGTTATGCCCAATTTGACTATTTTATCGGCAGCGTTGCCACTCTTTGGTACCACACCTGATGAATGTTTTTCAAAATGGGCTCTTTCACTTCTTAACTTTCCTGCAATACTAATTTCCACACCCAATGCTCCAGCCCCCATTACAGTATTCATTGTCCACATAGAAGCTCTCCTAAATGCAGTTCCTCTTTCCACAAGCTGAGCTATTCTATTGGCCATAATTTGGGGGTTGAGCTCAGGAACCTCTATTTCCATCACCGAAATTTGAGGATTATTCAATCCGAACCTTTGTTCTAATTTAGAGGTAAGATCTTTAATTCCTGAGCCTTTTCGTCCTATGACTAATCCAGGACGGGTTACGTATAATGTTATTCTTGTTCCTATAGGAGTTTTTTGAATATCAACACCTCCATAACCTGTCTCCCTAAGTGTTTCTTTTAGATACTCGTCTAGCTCCATATTTTTATAATTACTAGACATTACATTTTTTGCAGCATTCATTCTGTTATTACACCCTCTTGTGCGACCATTTCAACATGTACAAGTGTATCAAATTTGGGGCTTGCTCTACCCATAGCACGAGGCGTGAATCTCTTTAGTCGTGTTCCTTTATGAACAACTATATTGATAATTTTTAACCTATCAAGGTCCATGCCTTTGTATTCTGCATTGCTTTCTAGATTATCCAAAAGTTTCAAAAATTCATGAGTTGCTTTTGATGGAAAACGCCCAGCGCTGAATCCATCTCGAATATTTGACCTGTGTGCTACTTCGTTATTGTATCTTCGAAACGGTACAGCTATTTCTTTTCGTAATACTGCGTCAAGATAATCTCTAGCTTTCTCAATAGAAAGATTCTTAATTGCTAATGCAATCTCACGGGCATGTTTATGGGAAATATCCTTTTCACGAAGGGCAGACCGTACTTGTCTACTTTTATCAAAATTTTGATATGCATAAGAATAGTTTGGCATAAATCAATCACTTTAAAGGAACATACAAACTAGATCGTGATGAACCGACTCCAGGTGAGCCATGTTGAACTCTCTTATTTGTAATAGCATATTCTCCTAAATAATGTCCTACCATTTCTGATTTAATTATAACATCAAAAAATTCTTTACCATTGTGTACACTAATTGAAAGACCTATCATATCCGGCAGTATAATCATGTCTCTAACATGTGTTTTCAGCTTATTCTTTAACTTTCCATCACGTGCTAGTTTGATCTCTTCTCTCAATGTTCGTTTCTGATCATTCATATATTTTCCGACTCTTTTGTTCAATGATCTTCGTTGTCTTGCATTTAACAATGGTAAGAGTGACTCTATTGATATCGATTTTAATTGATCTTGATTATAACCTCGAAACTTAAACTCCCTAACCAATCTGATATTATACCTCCAATGGCTTATTTTTAAATCTACCGAGAGAATAAAAAACAATCATTTTCATTTTCTTAAACCAATCCAAGTTTTGTAGCAAGGTCGCGAGCAGAATCTAAATCCTTAAACTTTGCAAAGGCCTTTTTTCCATCTATTGTTCTTGCCGTATTAACTTCGATTATTTCAGCTTCATAAAGATCATGTAACTCTTGTTTTATAGATTTTTTATCGGCTTGTTCATCCACAATAAAGGTTAACTTTTTTTCTTTTTCTATCAAATTGAATGACTTTTCGGTAATATATGGTTCAATAATCAATGGTCTATCTTTTTGTAATTGTGAAATTTTCTTTTTTTGTTTAGAGGATCTAGTAGATTTTAGAGTGAACAAATTTTTCTTCATTGAGCAATCATCTCCGAAATTATATTTGATGTGGGTTTTAAATTGTTAAGTTCTTTAATAGCATTTTCAGAATAAATAGTTAATCTCGCCGGTTTAGAACCCGGAGCTAAATCTAATACACTAATTGATTTAACAGATTTAACAGTAATCCCAGGAAGAGAATTGTTCAATCTTCCTATCTTTTCGGCATTACTTACAATTATCAGGACACTTAATGCAGATCTACGATTTGTCCCATTTTTGTGGACCGATTTGTTTCTTCGAATAAATGTACGTTTTAAATCCTCTTCTAACCCCAATTTTAGCAAAATTTTCTCTAAATCTTTTGATTTCACTATAGATTCAATTTCATTTGAAACAACAATTGGTAATTGTAAATCATTCTTTATCTTATGGCCGCGCCTTTGAATCAATTCGGTGTTTGTTGTTGCTGCAATAGCAGAACATAAAGCTAATAATTTCTCTTTTTTATTTACTTTTTTATAGATATTTTTCCATGAAACAGGAGGATGAGCGAGTCTACCATGTCTTACACTCGCTACCCCGGCAGCTTGTCCAGCCCTAGGAAAACCTTCTCCTCGTGCTCTTGCAATTCTTGCAATTCCTAATCCCGTATTACGGGACTCTGCACTTACCATCTGTCCTGCTGCAGGATATCTACCCTGTCTTTGAAAGGTATAGGAATTAAGATGGTTGTAAACTTTTTGAATTACTTCGGGGCGATATGGAGTTTGGAAAACCCCCGGTAGGGTTACAGTACTTTTATTACTTCCATCCATTTCTATTATATTTATTATACTCATTTTGCAATTACCTCAATGACTTTAGGCTCAATAACCTTCTTAGTAGTATTCCTTATAGGTTGTCTCATTTTAACTAATCTCTTTGGAACTCCAGGTATTGATCCTCTAACCACAATATAATCAGTAGTAACTAATCCAAAATGTTTGAAACCTCCTGGAGGATTTATTGTTGGTTTCGAAGCTACTAATGTTGTTTGGGAAGACCCATTTGATGATACCAATAATATTCTTTTATTATATTCTGTTCTTTGGTGAAAGCCTCTTTGTCCTTGTCTTGGTACTGAATACATTACCACTGCTGGAGATATAGGACCTAATGTTCCAAGAGCTCTGACACTTTTTCTAGATTTGTGTTGTTTTCGCTTTACACCAAAACGGGTGATGGGACCCTCTACACCTTTACCCCTAGTAATTCCTGATACGTCTATATATTGACCATTTTGAAAGACATCAGATATTTTAATTTCTTTTCCTAAAATACCTTTTAAATATTCATATTTTGTTTTGTTATCTTTTCCTGAGACACCTATCTCAAAAACAAATGGCTTTTTCTGAGATAGATTTGCTTTTTTAGGAAAAACTGATGCAATTGCAAAAAAAGAAAAGATCGAATCTAAAGATGATTCAAGTGTTTCAAAAGATTTTTCATGATATTTAGTCTTAAATTTTCTCTCTAACCCTTTCGGTAAATCCTTTGAATAAGCATCAATAAACGCTTTCTCTCCATAAAGATCTTTTTTATAACATCTTATACCAATAATATTAATTGGTGGAGTTGCAATTACCGTTGATGAATTGTCGAGTTGTTTACCAAAATTAGGAGTTTTTTCTTTGTCATCTATTGTCATTACTTGTATTTGGCCTGCCTTAAATCCAGCAAAACCTAAAAGAGAAGCATTATCACTGTGTTCAGGCCAATTTCTTAATCTAGCCTCCTCACTCTTCGCTCTTACTCTAGGATAAAATGCAAGGCTTCCTCGTCTTGGCGAGCTATACTTTCTATGACCCATGGATACAGCAACAAACCTTCTAATCCCATTAATAAATTTATATTTTCATAGCGATGGATACTATAACTAAAGTCAAACACTTTGGTTTAAAGAAGGAAGTGATTGAACAATGTTAAAGTCCCAAGAATTGCTTCTTCTAACCTTATAGTCTGAGTCTTCTGGTCTGGAAACATATTTAGATACATTGAATTTTTCGTAGTGTGGTAATTAGTATATATTTCTTTAATACCTTTGCTAGGTGAACCGAAAACAATCAACAAATTTTCAAAATTGTTAATACTTTGTTTAAACTGAAATTCAACAGACTTGAATATTCTTCCATTCTTTGATGTAAATATAACAAACGTCTTTTCGTCAAGTTTTTTCAAAAAATCTTCAAGTGAATTTACTTTTACTATACTGTATCCAAAATAAAGCTTTTCTAAATCTCTTCCAGATGCCTTAATGACTTTTAAATGGGGATATGAATTAACAAATTTTACAACTACTTTTTCTCCATCTCTACCTTCCCCCAAGAAAGGGATGGGATAATCTAGTCCTACATCTATATAAAAATCAAAACGTTCCTTATTAAAATTAATGATGGATTTGTCATTTTTAGTGAATGTCTTTCTATCCATTTTTTTAAGCATAGAATTTTTATCGTGTAGAACTCCTACTCTTATTTCACCAACCTTGACATCCTTGATTCTAACCTTGTTCGTATGTTGGGGAGCTCTAATAGGAGGAAGCAGACCTATATAAGACAAGTCACTATTCACCGGATAAATTGACTTTCTTAGATACTGTGGTGTATTCAAGAATTCAAGGATCAAGTGAAGAAGAAACATATCTGATTTTGTTCGAGTTTCGGTTGGATCTTTGTAAATAACAATTTTTTCTACTCCAAAAATAGAAAATGTTCTCGCAAACTTGCCAATTTTTAAAGTTTTTTCTCTCAACCCTTTTTCATCGGATAAAGAAGAATCAGGGATGGCTACGGAGATTCTATCTTTGATCGTCATTCATTCACTAATTGCTTTATCAAACCATTGAGAGCATTATTAACTCCAAAAAAAACATTCCGCAAGTTGCCTTTCTTATCAATCAAGATTGCAGAAGGAGTACCCTGTAGTTTGTATTCATCAAAAGTCAAAGCAGAATATTTTTTATTCTTTAAGTATTGTTTTACTCGCTCAAATAGGACTTTCTTATCAGGTTCACTATAAGAATTATAGTTGTCAATAGTGGATTCAATAAAATCAATGACCTTATTATCGGAAAAATCTTGGGTGTTTGTACGTAGCATATCCATAGCTACGGGAAAAGGAATTTTATAATTTAGTTTATCACCATCAACTAATTGACGGTACTGGTTTAATGCATTGAATGTTTCTCCAATTACTTTTCCCGAGGATAATAATAATTTTAAATTATCGAGAGTATTTTTATCATAATCTTCAAATGCCGTAGCCAATCCCAATACTACTACGTCTTCTCTGTTATTATTTTTGTATATTTCTATTGCATTTGGAAGTGCATACATAAAACATCCTGGACAATTAACTTGGAATACTTCAACAAGAACGACTTTTCCAATATTTTTATCAATATTCGTGGGCAATCCTTGTACCCACTCCGAAACGTGTAAGTTTGGAGCCTTTGTACCCATTTGTAAGGTCAATTAAACCAAAATAAATATAAACATTCGTAAAACGTATCTATTTACTATGGTTTTTCTTTAGGATTTGTAGGATTTTCTTTGGCTATTTTGGCAAACTTGTCGATCTCTTCTTCAGCTACTTTTCTCATAATTTTGCTTTCATTTTCTATCAAGGACATCTTTATATGAGAGATTCCTGTTTTTTCTTCACTTACCATGTTAATTGATTCTAAAGCTAACTTCCCTGCTTCTTCTAATGAGGTATTTTGTGTGTAATATTTTTCTAAAAACTCATTTACCTGGTCACTTCCTTGACCTATGGCAATTGCATCATATCCAATAAATGTGCCACTTGGATCAGTTAAAAATAATTCGCCTCCAGTTGTATCCACTCCTGCAATGATTAATGCAACACCAAAGGGTCTCACTCCTGCATATTGTGTTAATTGTTGAGACATATCTGCAATATTTTTGGCGACAATTTCTACATCAACTGGTTCATCATAAATTAATTTATTACTCTGAGCAAAAAATCTAGCATGATCTACTTGTGCTCTAGCATCAGGAATATAACCTGCTGCAGCTACTCCTATATGATCATCAATTTGGAAGATTTTTTGAGTTACGTCAGAAATTTGTAATTTCCTTGTTTTTTCTTCAACTGCCAAAAGAACTCCATCTTTACATTTTATTCCTAAAGCAAGAGTACCTCTTCTTACTGTCTCAATTGCATACTCAACCTGATATAACCTTCCATCAGGAGAAAATACTGTTATAGCTCTATCATAACCTGCTGCTGCTGGTAACAATTCGATATTACTACTTGCCAGTGTTTAATTTAAATTTACCTTATTAACGCACTTACAAATTGATAACTGAAGAAATTAAGTTTTATGGCCATCCAAATGTTCTTGCCACACATCCAAGAACAATTGAGATAACAAAAGACAATTATTTAACAAAAGAAGGAAATTGTATTGTGGGAATCAATGCTAACAAGGCTTGTAGCGATTTTAATCCAAAATTACGAAACTTGATTATGAAGGATAATGTTCCAATAAAATTCAAAATAACTGTTAGCAATCAATCATTTGAAATAAACGGATTCGGAAACAGCAAACTAACGTTGAGCAGCCCTCATGATATTGTAATTAGAACTAGTAATTTCATATGCACAAGAACTGCCTCGATAAAGTGTGATAAAGCTTCAGTTCATGTACCTAGAGAAATAATATTGTTACTACAAGATGCTAAGACTCATGGATCCTTACTAATTTCCGTAAATGATTATGAGAGTGCATAATGACATCTCTTATATTATCTAATTTTATCCCCAGTTATCATTTCATATGCAAGAATATATCTTTTAGAAATTTTTTCTATCAAACTCGAAGGTAAATGAGGAGGTGCAGGTTTTTTATTATAAGACTTAGATTCATCAATTTCTCTCTTAAACCCCATAGTAGTTAGCCAGTCCCTTAGAATTTGTTTATCGTAACTTTCTTGAATAGATCCTTTTTGATAATAATCATTTTTCCATATTCTATATTCATCTGGACCAAGAGAATCTCCCAATACTATTACGCCATTCCTATTAAAACCAAATTCAAATTTTACATCTGCAAGTAAAAACCCCGCCAAGTTTATAATTTTGCTCATTTTTAAATAAAGTTCTATGGATTTATTTTTCAAAAAATCAAAATCATTCTTTGATAAAATATTAGAGGAAATTACTTCATTTTTAGTAATTGGGATATCGTGGTCGAGGGATTTAGTAGTCGGATCAAATAATGGTTCAGATAGCTTTGAAGCTATTACTGGATCAAAATTATGAGACAAAATTTGAAAGTCTTGAGAATTTTTCCAATCAATTTTATTGTTGTTATATCTATCAACTAGACTACCGTAAAAATAACCTCTGACTACACATTCAATTGGTATCATAGAAAGGTGTTCAACTAGCATTTTGTTGGCGTCAATAGTTTTTATCATATGGTGTTCGACGTTGAGATTATCAAACCAAAACTTTGCAAATTTACATAAAATTTCCCCTTTTTTGGGAACTTCCTGCTTCATTTTAACATCAAATGCAGATATTCTATCAGAGAAGACAAATAGCAGAGTATTCTTATTTTCATTATTATTACCATTATAATATACATCTTTGACTTTTCCTTGATGCAATAATTTCAATAGTATTAATATAACAAAAAATATCTTTTTATAATTATCGATTATAAAAAACAAATATTAACTAATATGATTTTTTATAACGAGAACCGCAATTTAAAATATAACAAAATTAGTTCAAAAAATAATGCTTATATGTTTACAATTTATCAGATACTAATTATAGCATATACAACTGGTATATTATGGTTGAGAAGAAATCCTCTCTCACTAATTTTTACTGCAATTACTCCTTTTTCATTACTATTTGTTTTATTTATCATCAGTGATGGACAATATACACAATTTGCTATAAGCGGAAGTTTGGTAATGGCTTTAGTGGGTTATGGACTAGCACTGGGTCAGGATATTACATATTATAAAACAGAATATAAAATCCAGGACATGTTTGTAGCATCTCCTGTATCGCCATTAACCTATATGACAGGTCTAGCACTATCGGAAATTTTATTTGGATTTCCAGCACTATTAATTTTATTATTTTTAATTTTTTACATAGGTATATCGTGGTTTTACGTTCCATTACTTATTTTTATAATACTTATTGTGTGGATCTCTACTTCTAGTATGGGATTTTTTTTATCTTCGCATATGTTACATATGAAAAATGCGACTCAAATTATATCTTTTGTTAATATTTTTTTAACCATATTACCACCTGTTTTTTATTCAATTTATAAGCTCCCAGATACACTTCAATATGTTTCATATATTGTTCCTACGACTCATGCTTCCTTGATGGTTCAATATGCTATGGGATTTGATACCCCCGCAAATTGGTCGGTCCTCATTGGTATATCGGTACTGTTAGTATACGCTATTGGTTTTATTGCCCTAGCAAAAGCACATGCAATCTGGAGGGACACTTGATGAAGACTAAATTAATTTTAACTCGTAGGTCATGGTGGGATTTGGACCCACGACCTAAGGTTTACAAAACCTTCGCTCTGGCCAGGCTGAGCTACATGACCATTAATATCATCGATTTTTTATAAACACTATAATTAATTCTTTGCCAATAATTAAAATGTATTTAAGTAACAATAATAATCAGGAAATCTAATTGTCAAATAAAGAGTTCAACGTTATTGTTACTATAGAAAATAAATCTTTTATAAATGACCCGGAAGGAGAAACTATTTATCGTGATTTAATTTTAAAAAATAAATACAATAGTATTAAATCTGTAAGAACTGCAAAAGTATTAAAATTAATTGTAGATGCCAAAAATCCTAGGGAAGCAACAATGAGAGTAAGAAAAATGTGCGAGGATTTAAGAATATTTAATCCCATTGTAAGTAATTGTCAGGTTAATATTACGTCTGATAAATAATTTTAATTAAGATCTTTCAAAAGATTACATCTAAAAAAAATTGACAACATATTATTATTCAATAACTTTCCAGAGTACTCTGAGATAAATGACTTGCTGAAAGTGTACTATTCAAAAGTAATATAGTACGCAGGTGCTTGGCTAAATCAGTTACAGTGATTATACCTACAACTTTCCCATTTTCGAAAATTGGTAATCTTCTAATCCTATTATTGACCATTCTTTGAACTGCAACATCGATTGGGATATCAGGGGATGCAGAAGTTCTAATTCTAGACATCATGTCCCCTACTTTTACATTTGAAAGTTTTAATTCTTTTAGACAAATCTTTTTGATAAAATCTCTTTCTGTAACTATCCCAATGGGTTGATCATCAGATAAAACAATTAAAGAGCTTACCCCTTTTTCAGTCATTAATTGTGCAGCTTTTAAGGCAGTATCATTTTCAGATATTGTGAGCACATCTTTGATCATTATATCTCTTACTAATTCAATCATGAGAATGAAATATATAATAAAATGAAAAACCTTATAATTCTATCAATTTAAAGAATATTTTTTTCTTGGAAATATCTAAAATAGATCCAAAAATATTAATTCCCTGGAGGTATTAGTAGAATATTCGAATGCTAAAAATTGGGATTCCAATTTTTCCAGGTAGTAATTGTGATAGAGATGTTTATCATGTTTTAACAAATTTATACAATGTAAAAACTGACATGATCTGGCATAAGAAAGACAAGATAGAAAATTACAATGCAATAATCATTCCAGGTGGTTTTTCATTTGGTGATAGATTAAGAGCAGGAATCATCGCTGCTCATAGTCCTATAATCAAAGAAGTGAAAAGACTGGGCAATGATGGAGTCCCTATTCTAGGAATATGTAACGGATTCCAAATTTTGGTTGAATGCGAATTACTCCCTGGTTCACTAATTAAGAATGATTGCCTAAAGTTTACTTGTAAATGGATAGATTTGGAAGTTAGAAACATTGATACTCCTTTTACTTCTACATTTAAAAAGAATGAATTATTTAAAATTCCTATTGCTAATGGAGAAGGCAGATTTATTTTGAATGAAGAGCAGTTAAAAGAGGTTAAAAAAAAAAATCAAATAGTTTTTAGTTACCATAATGAGGATCCTAATGGTTCTATCGAATCTATTGCTGGGATTAGTAACGATTCAGGCACTATTGTAGGAATGATGCCCCATCCTGAAAGAACTTGTCAAGTAGAATCGACGTCGTTTGGATTGACAAATACGGCTATGAAAATTTTCGATTCATTAATTACATATATAAAAAAAATAAGCTCATAAATAGTCTAATGAACATAGATAGTATTTGGAGATATTAACTAAATCTGAATTAAATTATTTAAACAAAGAATTAAAGCGTAAACCAAATTCTTTAGAAAAGGAGATTGTTGGAGCGCAGTGGTCTGAGCATTGTTCTTATAAATCATCTAAAAAATATATCACCTTACTACCAAAGAAAGGGGAAAGGATTATAAAGGGCCCTGGATACGATGCCGGAATTATTGATATAGGTAATGGTGACGTAATTACCATACATATCGAAAGTCATAACCATCCATCAGCTGTAGAACCCTATGGAGGCGCCGCTACTGGAGTTGGAGGTATAATTCGTGATATTATTTCTATGGGAACTATGCCAATTGCTATACTAAATGCATTAAGATTTGGACACATTAATTCCCTCTTTTCATCTAATGATATAAAACCTGCAAGAGGAAAAAATAATGAATCAGATTCTCATTCTAAATGGTTATTGAAAAATGTAGTAAGAGGGATAGCTGATTATGGAAATTGTATAGGAATACCTACAGTAGGAGGAGAGATAGAATTTGATGAATCTTTCACCAATTATTGTTTAGTGGATGTGGCAGCAATAGGATTTGGAAAAAAAGATAATTTGATTAAAAATATTATCCAAGAAGATGATGTTCTCATTCTGGCAGGCAGTTTGACTGGTAGAGATGGGATACATGGTGCATCGTTTGCATCAAAGGAGTTGGCAGAAGAAAATAGATCAGCAGTTCAAATTCCAGATCCATTTATGGAGAAATTATTAATTGAAGTAACCAGAGAAGCTATTGAAAAGGATATTCTAAAAGCTGTTAAGGATCTAGGAGGAGGTGGATTGTCTTGCTGCCTTTCCGAAACTTCCGCTAATTTAAATAAAGGTTTTGATATTGATTTGTGTAAAGTTCCTGTAAAATATCTTGATATGGAACCTCAAGAAATTATGATCTCTGAATCACAGGAAAGAATGTTATATATTATTAGCAAAAATAAATTAGAAAGTTTTGCTAAAATTCTTAAAAAATATGATGTTCCCTTCTCCATAATTGGTAAAGTTAAAAATCATAAAAACCTAGTAATAAATAAGAACGGAAAAACTATTGCAAAAATGCCTTCACATTTGATAGCATATGCTCCATTGTTGAATCGAAAAAGTAAAAAGCCTAAATATATTGATGATTTAAGATTCAAGAAAACCTCACTGAAGGTTCCAAATGACCTAAATAAAACCATTCTTAATATGCTAGCTAATCCAACTATTGCTTCCAAGAATTGGGTATTTCAACAATTTGATCATGAAATCGGACTACGAACCATTGTTAAGCCAGGAATTACTGATTCTGCAGTCCTAAAATTAAATAATGATAGATTTTTGGCTGCAAAACTAGATGGAAATTCCAAATTATGTTATTTAGATCCATATCAAGGCACGTTATCCTGTCTTTCTGAAGCTCGAGCAAATATAATTTCCTCGGGAGGAAAACCAATAGGAATAGTTGATCATATGCAATTTGGAAATCCTGAAAATCCTGAAATTTTTTGGACCTTTCAAAAAAGTATAGAAGCAATTATTGATTTTAGCAGTTTCAATAAGATTCCAATTGTTGGTGGCAAAGTTAGTTTTTATAATGAGACTAAAAATGGTCCCATTAAACCCTCACCAGTAATGGGAATGCTTGGACTTATAGAAAGTAGGAATTGTATCTCCAAAACGAGTCCTAGTCCAGATGACACCTTATACATTATAGGAACAACTTCAGATGATATGGGTGGTTCTGAATATTACCAGTACTTAAATGGATTAAAAGGGGGGTCTGTTCCAAAACTGGAATTAGGCATAGATTTACTTAATTCAGATGTAATTTTAAACATTATTAAAAAAAACTTAATTACTTGTTCTCATGATTGCTCGAAGGGTGGTCTCTCTATAGCTTTGGCTGAGATGGCAATTGCTTCTAATTGTGGAATCAATATAGACCTAGATAACGTTCCTAATAAATGTAAAAGATTAGATTTTCTTCTTTTTGCAGAAACTCCATCTAGATTTATTATTGGAACAAAAGATGAAGAGAAACTTGAAACAGAACTTTCTAAGCGTAAAAATTTAACATATGAAAAAATAGGAAAAGTAACGGCTTTTAGAGCTAACATTACATTTGCTTCTAAGAAAAAAAACATTATAAATCTGGAAATGGAAATCGCAAAAAAATATTTTGAAAATCTCTCATATATTATGGAAAATTATTGAACTAAAGCAATGAGTATTTGTTTTGATTAAAAGATTTCGTATCTAAACATATGATTAAAATATTTTAATGGATAAGTAATGGTGTATTGAAATGGTAACAGAAAATTGTGGTGTTGTAGGTGTTTTTTCTCTTGATCAACATAATGTCATTCCGATTCTAATCGATTCTTTACGGGCTCTTCAACATAGGGGTCAAGAATCATGGGGCATAGCTGTTCCCAATAAGAAACCATTTAGACAATTAGGTCTGGTTTCCACTTATGCAGATAATTTTAAGAATATCATTAAAAATTACAAATCTAATGCTGGAATAGGTCATGTTAGATATTCTACTTTTGGCAAGAGTACAATAGGGAATGCCCAACCTTTAAAAGTTAAAGATTTGTGTATTGCGCACAATGGAACAATTGCAAATGTTGAGGAATTGGCGAATATGGTTGGAGGTTGTACGTTTACTCCTCAAACAATGAGTGATACGTTTATAGCAGCTAAAAGACTTGTAGAGCATCTTTCTACTAGAATGAATGTAAAGGATTCTTTAAAAATTTTAAAGCAAGAGATGATAGGTTCCTTTTGTTTCACCTTCATGACCGATAATGGATCTGTTTATGCGGCAAGAGATACAAAAGGCTTTAGACCCCTCGTTTTGGGATTCCATAAAGAAACAAATACATATATTATTGCATCCGAATCCTGTGCCTTTTCTGCAGTAGGAGCCTATTTAATAAGAGATGTCGAGCCAGGAGAATTAATTAAACTAAGCATGAATGGTTTAGTGACTGAAACGTTTTCTTCAGATAAACCTCATGCCCATTGTGCTTTTGAATATACCTATTTTGCTCATCCTGTAAGTATTATGGAAGGTGTGAATATTTACGCAGCTAGAAAAAGAATGGGGGAATTTTTGGGTAAGATGTTCCCAATTCCTTCTGCAGACTTAGTCATTCCAGTACCTGATTCCGCAAGGCCTGCTGCATTAGGTTATGCACAAGAAACAGGGCTACCCTTTGAAGAAGGCTTAGTTAAGGATAGGCATATCAATAAAGGTACATTAAGAAGTTTTATTGAACCATTTCAATCGGACCGAATTGAAATAAATAAAGGGATTCTTCCTATAAAAGACATTATCGATGGAAAAAATGTTGTAATAATTGACGACAGTATAATCAGAGGGACTAGCTCAGCCTCTATTATTCAAACCTTGAGAGAAGCAGGAGCTAACAAAATTTATATGATAGTCACGTATCCTCCTGTGCGTTTTCCTTGCTATGCAGGAATTGATTTTCCTTCTATGGAGGAACTATTAGCAAATCAAAAATTTCTTAATAATGGACAAAAACTAGAACTTAATAAAAAAGTTAGTAAATTAATTGGTGCAGATAAAGTATTTTATAATGACACAACAAATCTTGCTAAAGCAATAGGGATACCTGAAGAAGAGTTATGTTTTACATGTTCAACTGGGAATTATAGTTCTCTAGGAATAACACCAAAGTTTAGAACAAGAGAAGAAGTAAAAGGAGAATGAAATACACTATTATATTTTTAAAAAAGAGAAGGTTAAATTCCTAACTCAATATTATTTCCTATGACCTCAATAATTAAAGCTTTTGCAATTGATATTGATGGAACTTTGACTGAGAATGGTGGAGGAATTATACACCTTCCAGCTATTCAAGATCTTAGAACCTTTGAAAAATTAGGATATAAAATTATCTACGTTACTGGACGGTCTTCAGTCGAAGCTTATATGTTGTCTGTATTTGGAGGGACTACAAAAATAGCTGTTGGAGAAAATGGTGGAGTGGTTACTATCAGTCCGAAAGAGCATATTCTTCTTGGAAACAAAGAAAAATGTATTGATGGGTATAGAATTTTAACAAAAAAATTGGAAAATGTTAAAATAAAAAATGTTTTTGATCGTATGACTGAGGTTGTATTAGAGAGAAGTTTTGATATTGAATTAGGAAAGAAAATCCTTAAAGAAAATAATCTTGAGGTAGCTCTGAGTGATAGCAAATATTCTTTTCATATTAATAGTAGAGGAATCAATAAGGCTACAGGTCTTGCCAAAGCATTAGATATTTTGAAAATTAAACCTTCTGAAACAGTAACAATTGGAGATAGTGAAACTG
>DASVEV010000132.1:0-3255 GCA_036380415.1 Nitrososphaeraceae archaeon | reverse complement strand
ATTACAAACAACACTATAGAATTACAAAAGAATTTTGCTAATACTTTTCAATCAGTTTTTTCAAAATTCATAGATAATACATCCAAATCTTACTGGAACAATAATCTCTATCCACAACGATACACAGATGTATATAATAAGACTAATCAAAATGTGACTGACAATACTGTAAACGTTACAAGACGAATAAATGATATTGCATTAGCATCTGCAGAAACCTTTAACAAATCACTTGAAATTGCACAAAAATACTATAATGAAACAGCTCAAAACTACCTAAACTTTGTGAATAAGATAGAAAAATCTTATCACAACCACTAATTTTTTTTTTAGTTTTGTTTTGATTTGATTTGATTATAAAGAGTAAAGAAAGTAAATAACAATTTATAATAAGTTATTTAAATAATGTTGTCTACTATTTTGTAATAGGTTCTGTTTGGAGTTCTTTGGACTGAAAAACCAAACTAGAGGACATGTGTCTTACATGAGCCTCAATGAACCTCTTCCTTTTGTTACTTTGATAGCCCAACTATATCCCTAATATATTAATAAAAATTCATTAATTGTTAAATCAATTTTTAGATAATTTGATAATAATAAAAGCTAAATACATGTTAGTAGTATATCTACAATAATAGACTCCCCTTTTTGAACCGCTATTGGTATAATTTAAAGTGAATATTACAATCGATTCTTAATCAATATATATGACATATATCGAGCTAAAAAAAAATTAGTTATTGATAGGTATTATTCTATAGACTTTACCTTGTTCGACTGAAATCACGTATAGGTATCCATCTGGTCCTGTATTCAAACTGCTTATACCTCCAAATCCTGTTCCAAAGACTATATCTTCAAAACCTGTAGAATTCCAATTCTGTAATACTTGTGAACTCAATTTTGAAGGTAACGATAAATGAGTTCGATTTTGATTGAGGTCGAAATGATACAATCTTCCATCTAAAAATGCCCCTACAAATATATCATTGTGGTATTGTGTGCCAAGCTTTTCTGATGTAAGAAATTTGAGACCTGTGGGTACTACCTTTTGTGTCCATACAAATTCGGGCTCATTATAAATTCCACTTCCATTGAAATTCACAAGCGCAATAGGAGCAGCTGGAGTATATTTACTTAGTCCTTGTACTATTCCATATCCACTGTTGAAACCAGGTCTAACTATGTTTATTTCATCATTAATCCAATGACCAGGTTCTGTATTCCATAATATGCCTGTAATTGGGTCAAAATCCATTCCAAACCCATTGTGTATACCATATGCATAGTATAGATTCAAAGGAAATGTATTTCCTATTAATCCATGACCTTTATCATCTAAAACTGGATTACCATCTAGTGTTGTTCTTAGTATTCCAGCCCTGCCGTCAACAATAGTACTATTAACATAGTTTTGAGTCAAAGTCTGAATGGCCGTTTCATCAAATTCACTGACTACTTCACCTATTACTATGTACAAGTTATTATCAGGTCCAATAGTAATATATCCACCATGATTCTCTATTGAATTTGCTGGTAATTTTAAAAGTAACTTGGGATTTATTAACTTATTATCCACAAATTCATAACGATAAACCATATTACCTAGAATATGTGTACTACTATTGCCATCTCTAGTTGAGTTTTCGTTAATATTAGTATTATTATTAGTAGTAGATACTTCAGTATAATATAAAAATACATAAGTTTCATTATTCTTTGTTGAGATGCTTTGATTAGTAATGGCTATTCCAAGTAATCCTTGATAAAATCCTTTAGCAACTGGGAAATCTAGTCGAGTTTTATCTGATACCACTCCATCTATTACTCTAACCAGACTTCCATTTTTTTGTAGAATCAAGAAATCGTCTTTTCCAAGAAAAGCCATTGTTGTAGGCATATTCAAACCATCAACTACTATTTCTACTGTAAGATTGGAGTCTGTTATTTGAGGCATCTTAATCTTATTACTACTACTATTTGACTGGGAAAGAGAAGAACTAGAATTGCTCTCATTCCAACTAGAGCTATTGATAATAGAATCATGTTGTGATGATGATTGCAAACTTGTTTTTAAGAAAGTAGATGTAGTTGTTGTCATAATATTTCTATCTGAAACTGCTGCAGCAAATGAATCTGACGTAGAAATCATTAATTGATTTTCATCAGTTGCTATTATTGTAATAATAATGAATGAAACGATTAATATTATCTGCAAAGCAAAACCTCTACTAAGAATCCTATTCGATATTTTGTGCCTCAATCTATTCTAAACCTCATTTTTTATAAATATGAAATGTATATTCAACAATAAGAATCAAAATAACTGCTACTATTTAACAATTAATAATTAATCATAAATTAATAAAGTTCAAAGAAATTTGGACGTAACAATAATACAAAAATTTCTCAATTTTCAAACATAAATTTTAAAATAAGTTTCTAATAATAGAAGCTAAATACAAGTAAATAGAGTCTTAATACATGGAAGATTTCTCTTCTGATGACCCCCTTATATAAAAGAGTTATTTAATTGACTATAACGATAGAAAAGACTCTTTCTACATTTTGAATTGATATAATTATATTAGTCAAGTAATACTTAAATTCAACGAAAACTTTGTTGTTATGTGACTCAACATCGTCAAACTGGAATTACTATAATATCAGTTCTTATGATAATTGGAGGATTAATACTCTTATTTACGGGAATTACTCCTAATTTTACTCTCAATGCCAATGGATTAAATGTTAATGTAATTCCTGACTCTTTGAGTGGTCTATTAGCATTTCATGCACAAGCGGAAGTAAGAGATACAGATATTGGCAGTAGTGAATTTGGAACAGACGAAAAAAAATTTGGTTTTGATAAAGATTTTGTTTACACGAGTCTAAATAATAATAATACGCAAGGAACACCAACAACAACAACACCACCTTCAGCTCCACCACCAACATGTGAAGTAACAGTTGATACGATAACTCGATTAGGAAATGCACCATTTGGTATAGCATATGACTCAGTAAACGAGAAAATTTATGTTACTAATTCTAATGACAATACTGTCTCTGTAATCGATATCACTACAAACACAGTTATAGATACAATTCCAATAGGAATTGAACCATTTGATATAGCATACGACCGTGACAATCAGAGAATGTATGTTAGTAATGGTGGTGACAGTACTGTCTCTGTAATTAATACTACAACAAACACAGTTGACCCTACTCCAATTACAGTAGGTTCTGCAC
>DASVEV010000131.1:0-15252 GCA_036380415.1 Nitrososphaeraceae archaeon | reverse complement strand
CGAGAAATTAGCCACAGCAGGAGAAAAATCAGCACTCTACATGAGAACAATAGATGATTTTGCTCATTGGGTTACTGTTAATATGATGTCTAATCTAGATGTGGAAGAATGCACTAGTATCTTGGAAGATTATATAAAAAGTAATGAACATATTATCCAAAGGATAAACAAAATAATGCCTTTATCATAATTTATTTAATTTATTTATTTTTATTTATTGTCTAGATCAAAGTTTATAAGTGTCTATAATTATATTATTTTAGGTTTTGTCTATCTCTACTCTGGAGTAAGAGTAAGAGTTTTGAGATTCTATCTATCTAATTGAATACTATAATTATAACAATAATTGAAAACAGAATTAGATTATATATATAATTTTATAATTCTATTACTCTAGTGATATCCTAGATCTTTACTAGGAGTGTCCTTTTATCTTTGCTAAATAAATCTTCTTCAGCCTTTGCTTATACACTAAAGCACGATTATAGAATATAGTTAGATAATTAATATGTGATTCCATAACTTTATCATAATTTTCTACTTCTTTACATTCTAATTCATGCGAACTAATATTGTTATCATCATCATTCCACCAGTCGTACAGAATGACTAAAATTTTATTTCACATAAGATTGTTAAAGAATACAACCCCTTAAAATGTACTAGTCATAAATCTTGTATATCTCTAGTGTTTTTTATTGAGTAATTAGAACTATATGCTAGTATATGAGTTGAAAATTAAGAATTATGAAACAATTTTCAGCATAATATTGAATAATAATATTAAGAAATGCAGAAATCTGACAAAGAAGAACATAATAATAGGGTGTATATAGGGAGAATAGCAGTTAGGTTAGGAAAATTCAGATGTCAAAACTATATAAATGAATTTAATAGGTGTAGGAATAGGGCCACTAAACTCGCAATCATACAACTTCAACAACAACAAGATAAAACTCCGAGTCTTCATCAACGAATCTGGATCTGTGAGGACTGTTTTAAGGTAAAATTTTTAAACGATAATAAATTTAAAGATCAATTATTACAAGTTATAAATTTATCAAATAAAGAATAATAATAAGAAGAATAATATTGATTGATTGATATTTTATTTGTATAACAATAACAATAGATCATTGATTGAACTCTCAACATAGGTTTACACGTATTGATATATACAATTTACATTATCATCGAAGTTACCATCTCTTGAAAGAATAAGGAATCTCTCAGCAAATGGAAAATTGTTATCATAGTCTGGACAACAAAACAATAGCAGTAGTAACAAGTATGTATATGTGTGTATAAGCCCAGTATAGTTGCTGGGTTGCTTGTTTGTTTAAGCTATGACAATTTTATAATTATGAATAAAAATCTCAAGTTAAAATAAAATCCTTAATCTGTATCCCAATTCTTTATCATCAATATTATTACTGATATATTTATTACAAAATTGTAGATAGTTATCGTTGAATTTGTAGATTTTTATAAATCTGGCCGGAGTAGATTAGTGTATAAAAGTTTTGTTTAGTGGCTGAAATTCTATAAAATCAAAGAAAGAATACGAAAGAAATTTTCTGTTTGCTATGATTGAATCACAACAGCAGTAGGAATAAAATTATTATTAATGTTGTGATTATACAAATCTAATAAAAATTTCCAAAGTTATAAAAATCATTTTTAATTAAAACTTGTTTTCAAAATTTTAAATGAACAATAGACATTTATTTATATTATTTAAAAAACAATCTTTTACTTTAATTGTAGTCATTATATAGAATGTTGAACCATAGAGAATATGTCAAATGATATTCCTCTAAATGACTCTAATATACAAGACATTATAAAAAAAGAAGCAAGAGGGCTGGGAGATGATACTGATTTTGGTGAAGTTCAAGAGGTTTTAGGAGAACATGTAATAACGAAAAAAGGAACTGTAGGCACAGACAGATTCTACTTTCCTAAAAATCTAATAGAACGATTTGATGGTGATACTGTTTATTTTAAGATAACCAAAGATGAATCAAAAGAATACAAAAGAGATTATTGATTAATTTTTAACCAACACAAAATTCATAATACTTTTTAGTATTAATCCGTGAATGCAAGGAATGGGTTCAAATCCCAATCCGAGAATTAGTTTATTTTATAATCCAATTATAAAAAACGAATTGGTTTTCTCATATCGTTTGATTTTCTATTTTTTTCGTCAGACATCCAATTCATATTCAATACAGAATTTATATATTGCTAAGAAGAAAATTTACTACTTGGAAAAATATGATATCATTGATCTATAACAAAATAAGATTGAATATTAAAAACGGATTGAATTTTGGTAGATGTGTTTAAGTGGAAAATGTGTTAATATACTACCATCACAACTACATTTAGTTACAATAAATGAGTGAGAACAAAAAAATTTATTTTATTCATAAACAGAACAATTTAGGAATTGAACATAAAAGTAATTGTTTAGGAAGATCAAAACACTTGGTGGAATTTTCTTAAATGGTCCACAAAATAGGGTCCTATCTGAATACCGGTGGTATGATCTACTCTTTTTCCTTCGCGATATTTATGTTGATGATGTTTGCAGTTGAACCTTTAGAATATAACGCATTTGCCAAAGCTGAACCTTCGCCTTTGGATGGAATGAACTTTTCAAAATCCCAAGATGTATTTAGTAAAGACGGCGTTTTGCAAACAACAATCACTGCTGCATACCATATAGGTAATGTTGACAACCAGTCAATCACTTCTATGGTCTATAATGGTTCCCTTGGAGGACCGACTTTGCATGTATATCCAGGTGATAGAATTGAACTTAATTTGATAAATAATCTCCATGAGCCCACCAATATCCATTATCACGGACTTCATGTGTCTCCTTCAAATAATTCGGATAATGTTTTTCTTCAAGTTGCTCCCGGAGAGACACAACAATATATTGTTGACATTCCTATTGATCACGCTCCAGGTCTGTACTGGTATCATTCACATATGCACACTCTTGCTTATGGACAAGTTTCGGCCGGTTTATCTGGCATGATAGTGATTGAAGGGATAGAGAAGTTATTGCCGATGCCGTTACAGGATATCAAAAAACAGACCTTTGCAATGAGAGATTTTCCAGTCAATAGTGATCCAACTGCGCCTATCTATCGAACTGTCAACGGAGAAATCAATCCAGATGTCAACATTACATCAGGAGAAACTCAGCTATGGCGTTTGGCAAACATTGGATCTGAGACCTTCTACAAAGTTGGACTGCCTGGCCACAAATTCCATGTTGTAGCAGAAGATGGATATCCGGTTTGGAAGGTATGGGATACTGATAATCTTGTGCTTCCTTCTGGAAAGCGGTTTGATGTATTAGTGACTCCGACGGGCAACGGATCTCTTCCTTTAAAAGCACTTGACTACTATCCATACCCGGAGACCACAATTGCGACTGTAAACGTACAAGGTAACCAAAAAGAGCCTGTAAAAACTATTCCATCGAGTTTAACTTCGAAGGAAGACCTGAACCTTATGAATATCACAAATAATCGAGTCCTTACTTTTTCATCAAACGAGGAGGAGCAACGGTTCACGATAAATAACAAGACATTTGATCATAACAGAATCGATCAAAAAGTGAAGCTTGGAGATGTAGAGCAATGGAGGCTAATAAATACCGACGAGGATGAGCATCCTTTTCACATTCATGTAAACGATTTTCAGGTAATAACAGTCAATGGGAAACCTTACGACGCTCACGGATTACAAGATACTGTGTTGATTCCAGGTCACGGTGAAGTAGTTATTCGGATTCCATTTGAAGATTTTGTGGGAAAATCTGTCTATCACTGTCACATAATGTTCCATGAGGACCTTGGCATGATGGGTGCCTTTGAGATCGTTAAATAGATAACAGATCTCAATACAACTTTTTTTGAATATTTTTGATATAATTGATGTTAAGCCATTTCCTGTTACTATGCCAATTCTTGCGCAAATGTTGACCATTACTGTAATGAACGGATATAGAAATATTACTAGCCAAAGAAGACCAAATCCAAATTTTGCCCCTGATTGAGAATAAGTTGTGATAGATGATGGATCATTATCTGCTGCACCTGTAATTATGCCTAGGCCAATAGATTTTTGAATTGGTGGAAAAAACAATTTTGTCTGAGTTGAATATGATCCAATCTTTTTTCTATCCTTATCCAATCTAAGCCTATAGATTTATACTACACAATAAATTTAATTTTTCAACATTCTAAGATTTGAAAATTATCTTTTTCATTTATTTTTTTTAATTTATCCCAATAGAATATTTTATTAATTACATAGAAAAGACAAACCCCGAACTACCGGTTCGAGGTTCGAGTCCCACCCTCGGCGAATATAAAAAATTGTATAGATGTTGGTTCACACGTCTCAAATCTCGAGATAAAAAATAAAGAAATGAGAGAAGTGTGTTGAAATTATAAATAGTTATACTCAGACATAAAATATTGTAGCCCTTGCAAAACAGCATAAGCAAAAATAGGTTTTAATTTATTATTGCTAATTAATCAAATATTGTATAACTCTCTTGTAACCATAATTTCTTTTTGGTGTTCCACTATTGGTCTAGGATAATTTTCAATTTGAGAGAGTTTAGTAGATTTGTCGATTGTCGAATTAACTGTATTATACCATTCATGTATTAAATTTATAGGAGTGTCTTTAAGTTCTGGAATCCATTTTTTTATGTAATTACAATTTGGATCAAACTTTTTTTGTTGTAACCATGGATTAAAGATTCTGAAAAAGGGTTGAGCATCACATCCAGTTGAAGCCACCCATTGCCAATTACCATTATTAATAGAGGGATCATAATCAACAAGTTTTAATGCAAAATATCTTTCTCCATATCGCCAATCAATATGTAAATCTTTTACCAAAAAAGAAGCAGTGATTAGTCTTACTCTATTATGCATATAGCCACTTTCATTTAGTTCTCTCATTCCTGCATCTACAATTGGAAAACCTGTTTTTCCATTACACCATATTTCAAATTCATGTGGGTCATTTTTCCATTGAATAACATTTGTTTTATTTTTTCTTCTATATCTTCCTTGAAAAGGACTAGTAAATACAAAAGGAAAGTGAAATCCTATATAGACATAAAAATCTCTCCAATATAGTTGTCTTAGCAAACGGTGATTGAAACCTAATTCCTTTTGGATTATAGAATATACTTCCCTAATGGAACATATTCCAAATTTAAGATAAGGCGAAAGATGGCTTGCTGTATTGTCTAATAAATTAATATATTCTTTTTGTTTATTATCTTTGTTAAATTTATATTTTAATGCTGATATTAATTCTCGATATTTTTTTCTTGTTCCAATCAACAATAATTGGGTTGGTGATGACAAGGAAGTAGTATTATTAATACCCGGAGATTGTTCATTTATAATTTGAGAAAAGAATTCCTCAAGATTATTAATTCTTTCAATGCTATTAAAATTTTTTAATTTTTTGCTGTTGTTGATATTATCAAAACTAATAGTATTAATTTTGTATTTTTTTATATCAAAAGAATTTTCTTTTCTTAATGGTTTTTCAATTGCCTTGTTATAATAATGAGAAAAAACTTTAAATGGTTCATTAGTTGAATTCAGAATCTCTTCTGGTTCATTAATAAGAATATCTGGACAATCAATAAAGTCAATATTAAAAGATCTGCAAATTTCTTTTATTGACCGATCTCTTTCTATACTGTAAGGAGTATAATCTCTGTTAACAAAAATTGCTTCAATTTCCTTGTCTGTTTGTATTATCTTTTTTATTGTAGATACCGGATCTCCAAGTAAAAAGGTAAGATTAGACGATATACTCAAATTATTTTCTCCTACTTTTTCTTTTTCTATATCTAATTTATCAAACTGTTTTTGAAGATCCAACAATGATTCTTTTAAGAATCTTAGCAAATGTATTCTTCTTTGCTTGCGTTTTAAAAGCAAAATAGGATCTATTGGTAAAGAAAAAGAAGAATACAATGAGTTTGACAACAGAATATTGCTATCTAAAATAAAAAAGCAATAAACTGAATTTGAAGAATATAAAGCATTTATCAATGCCGTATTATCTTTTAATCGTAAATCGCGTCTAAAAATTAAAATACTTTTTTGATACTTTCGTTGTAAGCTGCTTTCTTTATACATATGAAAATTGATTAATTATTTATTATAATATATTATATATGAACAGTTTATGTTAGTGCCTAACCACCCTAACAATATGTATTTGTTATTGCTATTGTTTAAAGAAAGAAGTTATAATATATTATTCGTCATTAGACATAATTTAATTGAATTATTTACTCTTGCTTTGCCATAAACCAAATGTATTTTGTTGCTGATCTTGTAATGTAGCATAAAAACCTTCAGATATTTCCTTTTTGTCGACTACCACCTTTGCACCTTGCTTTTGAGATTTAGCTATAAAGTCATCTATTGACTCTACCATAATATAAAATGTAGGAGTTTGATTATCTTCTCTTTTTGAAGTTATTGCTCCTTTTATTCCCGCATTTTTTATTAACCAATAGTTTTCTTCACTTTCTCCTCCTTCTTCACTTTTCTCGTATTCCCAACCGAACATATTCGAATAGAATTTTTTTGTTTCTTCAATGTTGTCTGTAGGTATTTCTATATATCCTATTTTATTATTAACAGAATTACTCATGATTCTTCTTCCCTCTTATTTTTTTATTATACTCTGTAGGTCTGGCTTTTTATGCATTAGAAACTGAATTTGATTCTAGTTTCTGTTTTACTGTTTGTGCTGCTTGTTGCAAACCTTGTTGTATCTTATTCTTTGCTTGATCTCCTGAAAGAAAATTGGCAATTTTACCTGTTGTTGGTAATTCAAAATCAATAACATGTCTTACATGTGTATTATTACCATTTCCTTTCTCAAAAATTTGAATACTTTTCCATTGCTTAAATGGTCCTTCTTTCTGTTCAGTTACTAGTCTTTTATTTTGCTCTTTTTCAGTTACTTCTAAAATCATTTCATCTTTTCTTCCCATAAATTCTCCTTTTACTTTCATTTCAGAGCCTTCCTCATTTTTAGAACCAGATAATGATTCTGATTCTTTTACAATGTCTTGAGGCCATGCTTGTTTTATGTTATCTGGATTGGTATAATATTCATATATTCTGTCTACTGGTGCATTAATATCTATTTCATATTGCAGTTTCATAAGAAAAAGATTTCAATATCCTTAATAATAGTTATATAATAAATTTCAAAAGAGTTAGGCTCTAGGATTTTACTTTCTTGTCTATACTTTCGAGTTGAGTGATTGATTACTATTTATGTTCTTTTTTTTTCTTTTATTACAGAATCTATATATTTTTCTAATTCCTTTTCATCAAATTCAAACTCTGCTTCTTTGTACCTTTCTAAAGTATCTTTGTCTTGAGTAATTTCTTTGACAGTTTTTTGAATTTCTTTCTCCATTTCTGCTTTTCCTATCATGTGTAACAGTCTTGGTTCCAAGGCATGGTTATGTATAAATTTACGTAGATTGTTATTTGCTGAAACAAGTGTTGCAGAATTGTAAATACCTAACAACATCAAAAATGTGGCTATATTCAAAACTGTTATTGATGAAAGTCCAAAAGATGGATAGGGACTAACAATTTGTGTTGCTGCTTGATTTGCTGCAAAAATTAAAAATATGCCAAAGCCAGAAATAATCATGTAGGTAGTAATGTTTCTTTCATAACTCATAAGCCTGGATATCTTCCAGAATGCAATTCCGAAAACCAATCCTCCGATAGGTTTACTTAATGCTAAAAATGCTATTAACATGATAGAAACAGTTGTAGGATCAATTTCCAGATATGAGGTTAATATGTTACCTATGACATACTGATAAAAATAGGTTATTAAAAAATAAATAAGTGGTATAGACAATATAAGCCAGTATACTATAGCATTACTCTGTTTCTCTTTGTAATTGATCATTAATAGTGCTGTCGTAATCCAAATACTGAAAAAGGATATAAATGAAAAGATTCTGTAAACATTACCTAAAAATAGATACTTACCAAATGATAGATCTCCCGAACCTCCAACATATTCTCCAGTAAGCTCTGGTCTTTCACTCACCTTGACGCCTGTGTAAACACCTGTTGTGATTAAATTAAATGATATCATTAACATTGATATAAAATATAAAATGACTATTAAATTACGGTTTGATTTATACCATGAGAAAAATAGTACAGATAACCATATTAGGAAACCTGCTGCTGTTCCATAACTTATCATAATTATCAAAATACTGATCGATGTGTAGTAGTAATTATAATGGAACTGTTGAAATATCAAAATTCCTATCAAAGTTGCTAATATGCATAGAGAAATTAACGAAATTTTATAAAAAGCCTGAACCTTTAATATCTTATTTAATTGATCTCTTTTAATCAAGCTCTGTAAATACTTTATTATCAAAAATTGTAAAAGCAGGCATAATGAACTGTTAACAGCAAATAACATTAACTTACTTTGCAGAGAAATGAAGTATTTATCAATGAGATCGTTGATCTTAACAACTGAAGTATCAAGCAAGACAGTGACTATTAATGCAATCATAAGAATAAGAAATTTCCTATTGCTAAACGACTTTTTATGATCTGTGAGCAACGATTATACTAGATAGGAAGCATTAAGTCAAACATAATCTTTTTGTATTAGAGAGCTGCTAAACTGTGATGATAGATAGATGAATAGATCATCTTACTTTGTTATTATATCTTTTTTGTTTATGTTGCTACTATTCTCAGGAACGTTATCGCCAGTTTTAGGTTCAAATTCAGTAAATATTTTCCCACCAGGAAGCAAACCATATGGTTTAACATTTGCTGAACATCAAAAAAATTTTTGGAAATGGGCATTAGAGATACCTGCGAATGAAAGTCCTGTTAACGATCGTACAGGAGAGAAATGCACAAATGGGCAGTCCAATTCCAATTCATCTGTTTTTTATTTGAGTTTTAATAATGGAGGTATATCTGAAAGAACATGTAAAGTCCCATCTGGAAAAGGTCTCTTTATACCAATAATGCAAGTAGAATTTTCTGAGAAGGAAGTTCCAAATGCATCGATAGAAGATTTGCGTAGAACTGTAACGAAGGATCAAGATAGTGTCAACAGTTTGTATCTTAAAATAGGTGATAAAGAGTATAAATATGCAGATCTTCTCAAATATAGAACTCAAACAGACGTTTTTGAGGTTGTCTTTCCTGATAAGGGAATCTTTGGAGTTATTGAAGGTGGTGTTTCTAAAGTTATAGGTGATGGGTTTTATATAATAACTGAACCGCTTACGAAAGGAAATTACTCGGTTCATTTTAAATCGAGTTTAATTTGCCTGGATCCAGATTGTGCAGAACCTAATTTTGCTCAAGATATCAAATACAATATAGTTGCAGGATAGATATATAGTACCAATTCTCTCCTTTTTTTATCATAATTCTATTTTAGGTTCTTTTTTACATTTTTTCATTGTCTTTCCAATCCTGTTACACTTAGAAAGGCTTTAGATATAGTTGAATATTTAATAGATTGTCTAAACCCGTGAATGCAAGTAACGGGTTCAAATCCCATCCCCTCCATGCTAATTCTGTAACAATAATTTTAAGAGGAAGTCAGTATTAAAAAATTTGGTCTCAAATTTATTTTTTTAAGAGTGACTTAAAATAATATTGTATATCCATACACAACATTAAATAAACTTTATTTTGAGTCTTAATGCGAGAATCACAGATTAAAAGATAAATAAATTTAGGTTATAGAGGTTGTGCAAATAATAAAAGTAAAAGGATATAATCTATTAACAAACTATTAGATTAGTTAAGGTTGTTAAACGATAGGAAATTTACAGATTAATTATTACAAGTTACAAATTTATCTAAGAATAAGAATAATGATATTGATTGATTGTTTGATTGACAGTTAGTTGATTAAAGTCTCAACATAGGTTTACAAGAGTTGATAAATACAATATGCGTTATGAATGAAATACCATCTCTCAAAAAAAACTTCTCTCAACAAATATGGAAACATGTTTGTCATAGTCTGGACGACGACAGATAGTATAGATATGTATGTGTTTAGTTAGTAGTAACTATAAACCTTCTTCTATACTGCTTACTTGTTCAGGCTATGACAATTTTATAATTATGAATAAAAATATTAAGTTATTGACATTATTGGTACGGAATTAAACGAATTATTTTATTGGTTGAAGCATACATTTCTAATCTTATCTAGAATTAAATATTTTAATAATTGATAGTAGAACCCACATTTGATGGACGAAGGTTCAAGTCCCAACCAGAGAATTAGTTTATAATGATATATGATAGAGATTTCTTCTTTAAAAAGAGAAAGGAAATAGGAATTATCTCTGTGGTTCTAATAATAATCTCTTCATTTAGTTTATTTTTTTATCAACAGAATATAACAGAACAAAAGGTTAAAAATAGTATATTTGCTCAATATAAAGATCGTCAAACAGAATCTACTCAAGCGATATCTGAACATATTAGCTCAGATCTTAAATTACTTAAATCGATACTTCAAGGAATTGCAGATTCCAGTCTTTTACAGCAAGGTCTTCTTTATGGCGATAGGATTGATAAGATGATGCAAGAAAAATTTTCTGAAGTTAATAATGTGACAAAAGTAGATACAATCTTCATTGCAGATAAAGATGATATTGTTAGTTATGAAATCGTTTCAGAAGGTACAAGAAGTTTTATAAATATAGATCTTTCATTTAGAGAGTATATACAGGAAACAAAAAATACTCTAAGATCAACTTTTTCAGATGGATTTAAGGGAATTGATACTATAGAAAGAATTGCATTAGCTGTTCCAATAGTAAATAGTAGTAGTGGAGAATTTATGGGAATAATTGGTGCAAAAATACCTACCGAATCTTTTTTTTCAATTTATGGAAATATACAAGATATTAATTCTCAATTCTTAGTTGTCTCTGATAAGAAAGGAAGTTTACTTGCTGTTGGTGCAGATAAAAGTTTGGTAGGAAAGAATTTTTTTGGTGAATTTGTACAAAACTTTACCAATCATAATCCCATTTTGATGAATCTTACACAAAATCTATTACAAGGTATTCCAGGATATGCAATTTATGATTATGGAAGGGGTGAACAATTAACTACTAATGCTCCTGTCTTTATTCAAGGTAAGCCTTTATATTTTATTCAGATAGTTACTCCTACTACTACAATTTATTCAGAAATTAATAATGTGTTGTTTGAAGAGAAGCTAACAATGTTCTCATTAATTGGTGGTATCATTGCTGCAATAACTGCTTTGATAATAGTCCTAATAAAATGGAATAGCATCCTTAATAATGAAGTAAAGAAAAGAACAAAAGAACTACAAGAATCAAATAGAGAAATTGCATTAGCAAATGAAGAACTAAAAGTTCATGATAAAATGCAAAAAGAATTTATCAATGTAGCAGCTCATGAACTTAGAACTCCTATTATGCCTATTATAGGTCTTAGTGAATTACTTTACAATAAATTTATAACTAAAAATGAAAATAATTTAAAACAAGAAATACTTAAAGAATATCTTCAAACCCTAGTAAGAAATGCTTACAGATTACAAAAAATTGTTGAGGATATACTAGATGTTACAAAGATTGAAAGTCGAATCTTTAGATTAAATACAGGATTATTTGACTTAAATGAAGTTATATCAAATGTTGTCACAGACTTTGAGAATATTATAAAGAATAAAAATAGTAAAGTCCAGATACTATACGAACCTAATAGAAATAAAATATTTGTTAATGCAGATAAAACAAGATTAACACAAGCCATCTCAAATATACTTGATAATTCTCTTAAATTTACTCAAGAAGGATTTATAATAATCACAACTAGAATAACAAACAAAGATGATAAGGAAAATAAAGTAATTGTGATAATAAAAGATAGTGGTATAGGTATTGATAATGAGATTTTACCAAGACTATTTACAAAATTTGTTACAAAATCAGATCAAGGCACTGGTCTTGGTCTCTTCATAGTAAAGAAGATTATAGAAGCTCATGGTGGTAAAATATGGGCAGAAAATAATTCTAATGACATAGGATCTACTTTTTATTTTACACTCCCTATAGTCCAAACTAGTGAAATAGTAATAGATAGGCGATAATTTCTTATAACAATGACTAAAAGAATTTTATTAATAGATGATTGAATAAAGACAAGAATAATAGAAATTTAATATTAAATATATTTATGAAATGTTTTCTATAAATCTTAAATAAGAATATTAATAACTTTGTTAAGTAGTATTATGATAGTTAATAGGAACTACTATTTTATTTTTACACTATTTCTATTAGTGTTCTTATTGAATTTTACTATATTCCATCAAAATAGCGCACTATATGCGGCAGATGATGGATTTTTTAGTGTAGTTCCAGAAAATTATTTTGATTTTGAGGATGATGGTCAAGAAACATCATCATCTTCGACTGACCAATTACAGGGAAATCATCAATATGATCAACAATCAACCCCATCAAACGAAAACAAGTATGGAAAATTAACAAACTCTTTATCAGAAGGAAATTATTCAAATGATATCAATTTTATTGCTGCTGGAGATTGGAATTGTAATACAGAAACAGAAAAGACAATAAAGAAAATGACAAAGTTAGAACCTGAACTCATACTAGGTCTTGGCGATTATACTTTTGAAAATATATCTCCACAATGTTGGTTTGATATTTCAGAACCTATTAATAATAAGATGAAAATTGCTATAGGTAATCATGATTTAGATTATCAAAGTTCTTATCATCAATTACTTGAGCATTATAATTTACAAGAGTCTTATTATTCCTTTAACTTTCATAATGTCCATTTTTTAGCCATATCATCCGAACATCCATTTGAAGAAGGAAGCAAACAATATGAATTTATAAAAAATGACCTAGAAGAATCATTACAGGATCCATCTATCTTATGGAAGATTGTATTCATGCACAAACCTATGTATACTTCTGCAACTTTTGATGTAGAGGATTCAGAAGAACTGAGAGATACCTTTCATGAATTATTTGAAACATACAAAATAGATCTCGTTCTATCAGGGCATACTCAGTATTATCAAAGATCTCTTCCTCTTTCCTATAACAACGATAATCCAACATATCCAGTTGTAATGGATCAGAATAATAATAATAATAATAATAATAATAATAATAATAATAATAATAAATATTCAAACAATAATGGTGTCATATTTGTGACCGCTGGAACAGCAGGAGATGACTTACACGATATTGCCTATTCTCTTCCTTATTATGTTATTCAACAAGGACAATTTGGATTTTTAAACTTTGACTTGACAAACAATGGACAAACACTAATAAGTACATTTTATGATACTGATGATAATAATATATTAGATAAATTTATAATTTCAAAGGATATTACAGGGAAGAAAACATTTTCCGAAGAAAATTCTGAGCAGTATAAAAATAATAATTATTTTTTTACTACCCACGATGAAAAATCAGAAATATCAAAGAAGAATAACCAATTATTTTAACATCAAATTCTAAAGAACGATAATATAGTAAATTATGATAATAATTCTTGGATTAATCGAATAAGTCTAACAGTTCTATTCAGTATTTTAACTCAATAGAAACTTTAAAAAGATATAACATAATTATAACCAATCTATGAGATTTCTAGTTAGAGCCCAAATACCAACAGAAATAGGTAATAAGGTGGTGAAAAATCCAAAATTTCTACAAGAACTTGAGAACTATATACATAAAGTGAAAGCAGAAGCATCGTATTTCTTTGAAGCTGGTGGGGATAGAACTTTTGTCTTTATCGTTAACATTGAAAGTGCTGAAATGATACCATCTATAGCAGAACCATTATTTCAGGATATAGGTGCCAAAGTTGAATTTCATCCTGTAATGGTATTGGAAGATCTAAAAAAAGCAATTGAACATTTGAGTTAGAGTTTTGTTATAGATGTAAGTACTAAAGCACTTTTTGTGATACAAAAGATGGTAAGAAATTAGGTATGGCATAATATTTTTATAATCTTCAATCAATCAATCATTAATAGCTTTATCCAAAGTAGTCATTGAATAATAACCCTTGGCGAATTCAGTGCTTTTTTCTCTTTATTAGATAACGATACTAGATCTCTGAATTCTAATGCATTGATAACTGAATAATTGAAGATTGATTCATATTGTTTATATTAATTAAATTCAATGTAGAATATGTTGGAAAGTGATATGTAAGTTTATCCTTATGAAATACGCATCTTCAATTTCTTTGACCAGTTTGCCGATAGTTTTTAGTGGATTTAAAGGAGATGTAGATGATTTCATAAATCAATATGATATTAGAACATATTATCGGTACAAAAGGTTTCTGACAATCCAAAGTTTGACAAATTTATAATAAAAGCAACATTAGCAAAGAATGAGCTTCAGCAAATAGGAAATGATCTTACAATAAGTCTTTTATTATTGCATTTTATCGAAAGATTTCCAAACTCCTGGCTGAAGTTTTTCATCTATATATTTCCATATTCTCGGCGCTATCTCCAATTCAGAAAATCTCTTTCTTAGTGATGGATGCATGCAAATATATATTCCATGACTTGTGATAATTTGATTAGGATTTGCTAATTTAGTCAATTTTGCTGCCATACTTATACCGTATCCTAAAATATCGGTATAGGATTTTTCACCTAATACATATTGAATAATTGAATGTTCACTAGCATCTATACCTATCTTTACTTGCAAGTTGTCATAATTATTTCGTCTTAAGACCGGATTTATTGCCTGTTCTATAATAGTAATCATATGAAATGCACAATTTATTGCGGAACTACAGGAAACAGAATCGTTTCCTTCAATAGGAAAGTATGCTATTACGGCATCTCCGACATATTTTAATATCTGTCCATTAAAATTTGAAGCTGCAACAGACATTTCCTGTGTAAACATCTGTATTATTGTAGCTAATTTATCGACTGAAAAATCTCTCGTCATCAATGTAGAATCAACCAAATCAACATAAAGTACAACAAGTTTCAGTTTAGAACCTACATGCTGCTGCAAAAACTGTTCAGATCTTTCTATTTTGGGATAAAGTCTAGAACCTTTTT
>DASVEV010000130.1:0-6293 GCA_036380415.1 Nitrososphaeraceae archaeon | reverse complement strand
AAGATTTTTTATCTTCTTTTTCTTGCATTAATAACAATTTAAAGACAATACACATCATCAAGAAAAATATCAGACTTTTTCGGCGCCGAAAAAGGTTAAAAATAAAACTATGTTTCATTATTTTGTAGGATAAGAAATTTAGATGGTGTGTTACCTATTCAATATTAAGGGTGTTTTGTAATTCTGGTTTTGTTTGAATGGATATACTTTGGGTTTGTATCCTTCTAACAATGATTACATGCCAATCCAATAAAAGGCAACGCACCAATTACAGTTATTCCTAGCATCATTCCTATCATACAGATATTGGATTTTGTTAATTTCAACATATTATATTATTGTCCTTAGAATAGAAAAAGATTTTCCACATCTAAAAATATCGTTACTTTAAAAGGAAATATAATATAAACTTTATTATAACATATGCCGTAAGAAAGATATCTATTTAGAAATAAGATTCTAATATAATAGAATAAGGAATAAATATTTAAATTTTTTTATCTATTTTAAAAACAAGATATAAAACATGGGTTAAACAAGCTACTTTATTAGCATTAGAATCCTCAACATAATAAGATTCTACTACCAACAGCTTTTATTATTAGTAACTTATTTTAATATAAAAAAAATGTAGAGTATTTAGAAATGAACTATTTTCTAAATATCTTTTTTATGTCATAGATGAGGTCAATAATATTTAGGTATTACCTTTAAGTTGTAAGTTGCACCTGCATCTACGATAATCTCTCCTTCTACAGGAATTAAGCCTGTAAGGTCTAGTTTTCCACTAAAGGTTATAGTATGTTCACCAGGTGGTAAATGTTTCAATAGAATCCATACACCATCAGATACACCAATAGAAGAACCTACTATAGCATTAGCTGGATTTCCGGGCACTGAAGTAAAGGGGAATCCTCCAGGAGGAGAATCAACCCTATACTGTCTCTCTAGATTTTGAATCTCTTTTCCATTTATTTCTAATTGCAAGTCAAAAGCTCTATCCTGTGCTTCGTTTGCACATTTTCTAGTTTGTGATTCGTTTCGCGGTGGATCTGTCTCAGAATTAGCACAAAATACATTTACTACAGGAAATAGAATAGATGTACCTTCTTTTATTTTACAATCATGTACTGGGAATGTGCCACTTAGAGGAGGGTCACTTGGTGAACCAACAAGAAACAATAATCTTCCATCATCCTGTAAACCTACATCACAACCAGCTTGACCTGTTTCTGTAAATGGGTTTGGGTCTGTTACATTATTTAATGATACTATCCATTGCCACCATCTATCTCCAAGTTCTGCTACTTTGTTAGCAGGAAATATTTGTAGGTTTTTATCGCTATCATCGTATCCATTGTCTTTTCTATTATCAGATTTGCAGAATTCTACAGAACTGACGAAAAATCCTTCAAAGGGACCTGTTCTACACTCATAATTGTTTTCTTTTGTTGGATATTTATTATATTTATCATTATAATTATAATCATGGGTATAAGAGTTCTGTTTATCCTCATATTGTCTGTCCTGAGTGTAATAATAATTTGGTTGTTGATAATAATTTGCACCATAGGATTCATAGTTTGCATATCCATTTGAATTTTCATATTTATTGGAATATTTTTCTGATGCCATTGCATTTTCAAAAAGATTCGTGTTACCAAATGATGCTGCTGCAACCGTTGATAACACTATCAATGAAGCCATCAAAGAAAGTCCGAATTTGCATGCTGACTTATGCATATTTGTTAACTAACTTTCTAATTATATTTAGAGTTAGTAGAATCATTCAGTAACATATACTATATGTTTTACTTAGTGAATGATTATTGTATAATCCAATAGCTATTATTTATTAATAATATTAATACTGGAAAATATAGTACATATCTGGTCTTACAATATAGTGATAATCTGTGAAATCCCATTAAAATTTGTTATATAATATCAAGTGAAAATAAGTTGTAAATTATTTAATAACATATAATGTTCCTATTGGATTCAGTTCCACATACCTGGAGAATGTTAATGATGATGTTAATACCCATCCTCAAGATTATGGATAAATTACTTGCTAAACATAATATTTACTTTAAATGACTTTTTTTATTCTTGATATAACTTTTCATAATAATTCTAATAATAAATGTCAATAGTCGCGTTCAGCTTAAAATAGTAGATTTCCACTACATATTCATGTAGCTCATTGAGAGTAGTGCCCTCCGTGTAGTGGGGTTCTATTACATAGTATTTAGCTTTTATTATTAGAAACATATTGTTAAAATAGTTAGTTATTCTATTAGAAATACAAATGAGAATGAGTTAAAATGAGATAAAGTTAAACTAATAGTTCAGTGGCATGACTTACTATGATAGTTTAATATTTCAATTAAAAATTTAAAAAAGAATATTTTGAAGTTTTTTTGACTTTTGATATTATGCCTATCTTGAGTGACAGTGAGAATACATCTACATTATATCTGATACTTACCTATTGATAGCATCAACTATACATTAGACTATTACACGAGCATTAGATGGAATCGGTAGTTGAATTGAATCAAAAATCTGAGGAATAAGTTCATTTACGGCCGTAGATAAACCTTCTGAATCTAAACCTCCAAGCGCCGAACATATGTCTTCAAACTTCTAAGTGTTGGATAATCTACTCCTAGTATGTCTATATGTATTCCTTCTGGCGAGGCTAATTTCGCTGACAACTTTTCAAACTGAGATTATGTAAGAAGTCGTTCAAAACAAGATTCTACATCTTCACCACATTGGGTTGCATTCACTCCTGTAATAAAAGATGACGGAGATATAGCAGCAAATGTTCCTGCTATCAATACAATTGTTAAAATATTGAACTAGTTGTTTTTTTAATATTATATTACGCATTATTTAGTAATCATAATCATAATTAATATAGTTGTTTATTATTACAAATTATGTTAAAGATTGTTAATACGTCGGGAGTAATACCGATAGCGGTTCAAAAAGGTAGTCCAATGTAAAGATAGTACTATCATGTATTTAGCTTTTATTGTTAGAAACTTATTTTAAATAATAGCTTCTGATTTATTTTATAGACATTCTTATAATAAAAAGTTAACAAGATAATATTATTATCATTCCTTTCTTTTTTATCCAAATTAAAAAATTTTTTAATAAAGTTATTTCATGAATTCTAACTAAGGTAAGGTTGTAACCGAGTTCGATTAGATGAGTGAATGAACTACAAATTTGGCCATTATTTCCAACTCACAATCTAACTACATTATTTATTAGAAATTGAGAATAGTTTAAAATCTTAATCTTGGTAATATCAAAAAAGCATCAATATTAACATTATTTTAAATATTTTTAAATAAATAAATCTTTATACTTGGAATATAAAGTTAGAATAATTAATTATAGAATGATGAATGTTAATGGTTGAACCATTAGAACGTCCCCTATCATCGTATATTCATATCCAATTTGTTACTGCTGATGAAAATTCTTCTGTTGCTGAAGCAGTTAAAATATTGCAACCAAAGAATGTTGAAATTATTCTAGTTACATCATCCTCAGATGGTGGAAAATATGTTGGAATAGTAACAGATAGTGATATTTTAGAAAAAGTTGTAATGAAAGGAGAGGATTCTGATTTAATATCTACCAAATCTATAATGACATCTCCAATAATAACATTACCTAGTTCATCTACAGTAAGACAAGCTATTCAATTAATGCGTACTCACAAAATAAAACACCTGCCTGTTACTGATAGTACAAATAAAGAAAACATTATTGGGACAGTAACACAGGAATATCTTGCAGAAGTAATTCGAATTTCAGTTATTGAGAAAACTTTTAGAGGGTATAGAAAAGTAATACGAGAACATTATAAACCAATTTTTGCAAATGTAGCCATTATATTGCAATTTGCCGGATTACTAATGGTTGTACCTGCATTATTAGGCACGGTTTTAGGTGAATGGCAATCTTCAATTGGCATTTACTTGGCATTTGTAGGAATGTCCTTAACAGGATATATTCTTAATACATTAGGAGAAAAAAGCCCACTCAATCTAAAACAATCATCTATTGTCGTTGTATTGAGTTTTGTATTGTTAAGTCTCTTTGGTAGTCTACCATACATGTATATCAATCCATTTTGGGATGATATAGATTTCTTTTCTCTTTTTGCAAGTTCTTTCTTGGAAAGTACATCAGGTTTTACGACTACTGGAATTTCTACAATAACTCATCCTGAAGATTTACCTGATAGTTTTTCATTTTATCGCTCTTTTACAGAATGGGTAGGTGGATTAAGTTTTGTATATTTAGTTATGGCTTTGTATTATCCAGAAACAAAATTAGCAGGGATGAAAAGTTTGATGAGTAGTGGAATATTAAGATTTAAACAGTTACTTACTACTATAAGTATTATCTTTGTAATATATGCAATAATTATTGTTTTATTGTTATTTTTTCTTGGACATACAGATTTACTAAATTCAATATCGTTAGCGTTTGCTACACTCACTAGTGGTGGATTTATACCGACTGCTACAGTTCTAACTTTAGAAAATCCTATTACTCTAATTGTTATTATGGGTGGAATGATACTTGCAGCATTACCTTTTGCGTTTCATTTTGGTATTTTCAGTAAAGAGGTTGAGGCAACAAGGGAAGTTAAAGAAATCCTAATATATATAACAATTATTGCCTGCGCTATTTTTTTATTTATGTTTATAGAGAAATCATTTTCAGAAAAAGAATGGCTTTCTTCTGTATTTCATGTAATTAGTGCTTCTACAACCACTGGCTTCCAATTTATTGATTTATCTCTTTTATCGGTTAACGGTAAAATTTTGTTAATTGTAATAATGCTCATAGGAGGAACGGCATTTTCGACTGCTGGTGGTATAAAAATAGCAAGACTAATGCTAATTATAGAAAAAATTATTCACAAAAAAAAACATGCATCCACTACGTTGATGTATAAAAATAATCATGCTACCATACCTTCATTTATTTCAGCAACCGCAATTCAATTTCGTAGAAGAATTAAGCCAATTTCCAATCTACATATTGCAAAAGAAAATAATAAACAAATGAATTGTGAAGTTCCTTTAGACAAGTACAAATTTAATATTCTTTCTGATAAAGCTTTTAAAGAGGCTTTGTTCGTTATAGTTCTTTATATCTTATTTACCTTTATTACTGCAATATGTATCTATTATATAGCTAATAATAGTCCAAGTTTTATCGATGCTGTATTTGAAACAGCTTCTACTATTTCCAATACAGGATTTTCCACAGGAATAACAACGATGAATTTGGATTCTATCTCTAAATTAATATTATCTTTTAATATGATAATGGGAAGATTTGAAATAATAGCTATACTATATATTTTCATTTCAAAGTTGAGGAGATAATAAAAATACAAATCAAAATTGGTAATTATAACAGGTAACCTTCTCGTTTCAGACTCCCAAATTTCAAAAGAAGACAAAGACTGGTTATATCTTCAAATGATACAAGCAATCAAAAAGGTTGTTGCAAATTCTATTATTCTTGTCTTTTCTCCTACAACCTTGTCAAATTTAGTGAATTATCGATAAATTTGGATGAATAGCTAACTTGTCAAAAGACTACTTGATTTATTATTACTATCAAATATAGTGAACCCGAGAAAACTACGAGCCCGTCGGGAGTAATACCGATAGCGGTTCTAAAAGAGGAGTCCAATGTAGAGATATCGGTGTCTTGTATTTAGCTTTTTAGTAACTTAATTTGTTTGAAATGGATGGAATAGTATAGCCTGAATCTAAGATTGACCTTTCATGTCTTAAAATAAAAATAAAATAAAATAAAATAAAATAAAATAAAATAAAGATTGATTAGGTACAATAATTCAAAATTTCAGTTTTTATACTATGTTAAAATTAATACCTAGTTGTTCTTTCGTTGATATTGTTGTTGTTGTTGTTGTTGTTACTAGTATTTCCGTCTCTATTTTGACTATTACCTGATACTGACTGTATGTAATTGGTATTTGTTTTTGCACAAGCCTTTAGATTATCACGTGTTTGTTCAAGTGCTGTATTGTATACTCTCATATTGGATGCTAGAGCATTGTTTATTAGTTTGCTAGTATTTAGAAGGTAGCTTGTAAAGTTATTTACCATTACGGAGTAATTTTCAGCGATTCTTTGTGGATTATACAAATCCCATACACCATTACTATTTCTATCTACTTGTGATTGAAAAGAGCCTATTACTTGTTTTTCTGCTTCAAT
>DASVEV010000129.1:0-4311 GCA_036380415.1 Nitrososphaeraceae archaeon | reverse complement strand
ACAAGGGCAAAATACACCTTCCCAATTGATGAAAATTTGACAAACTTGACAGCGTTTTTGTCCTATCAAATAACGCTGACCATTTGAGGGCCTAATTGCTTTATGGCCCGAACATATTCCCTTACACACCATACCTCATTATATAATAATTATGAGTATTTGTAACTTGTATTATCTTAACTAGCTTCTATTCCTGCTGCTGCACATTCTTTCAAATAGATTTTTTACATCCTTAGAAATAGTAAGAATTTAAGATTATTGATATTGTAGTTTCTGTTCTACATCTCCTGATTCTTCACTACTTAATCGTTTATAGTAGTAAATGCTTTTTCTATTAAAGAGTCTAGTTTATTATAAGAAGACGTTTCTATCTTTATAGACGAACCTTTTTGTGTCGTAATTTCTATTTCAAATTTTTCTTCATATTTTTGTTCTTCCTCTCCTGCTGATGATACAGTTGTTGTTGTCATATCTTCATTTTCAGACTATCTATCAAAAAGGTGTAAAATATACTATTTAAGAAGATCAAAGTAGCCTCTTCTATTTCAGAAGTTCACTGCTTCATTGAGAATTTGGATCACATAGATACTCTTAATTTCAATCTCATCATTTTTATTGATAAAATTTTTTACAAAACAAACTATATATTAAATCTGAACATTTTTTGCAAAAAACTTTTGTATGATTTACTTGATTACCTGATTCTTGATTTAAAATTACAAGTGAAAGTGTATAAGTAATTTTACTCTCTATTCTACATCTCATACAAGAATATATCAATTATTTTGATAAAAAGATATTATTAGAGTTTAATAAAATTTCCTTCAATCTATTGTCATGAAATTAAAAGGTATTAGATTACCTAACTTTTCTAGACAATCACCTAATTATCAACTTCCCTGTATAGATTCTTTCCTATTCATGGTAGTCCTTTATTAATTAGTCGTAATGTTGACGTTCAAAAAACGATTCAGTGGTGGTTATAGGATTCATGAGTTGAGATTACTATAGAGTGAGGATCTTCTAGTTTTATTGAATCATCATCACGTACGTATTGTAAAACTAGATCAGTCAAGGGTCTCCAAATCCAAATTGTCTATGATAGACATATCTTGCATGGCTTTGATTATTGTTCAATATCCAAGAGGCAAGACAACCAGGTCAGGTACTAGACCTATAAGAATACCGAAAATGGGCTAAAGAGGATTATTGGGATTGCATGGTAAATTTACTGCTATATGACCTTTAGATGCAAAGGGAGTTGAATCATAGAGTAAAATAAATTCTCCTTATGCAAGATTTATTCCATTAAGTAAAATATTAACCGATATGATCCATATTACCATGATAAACATAATCTAGACTTTTGATAGTAAATCCTGCAGTTGACTTTGATCTGTTGGTAATTCTTGAGCATCAGCAGGTAAAAATTGACCACTTTGAAATATTATTCCTAATATTAATATCATAGCAATCAAAATTAAAGCAAACAAGTAGGATTAATACTCATATTTTCCAAATAGTATTATATAGTAATTCTTATTTTTATAGATATTTAAATTAAAAAAAGTTATTTCTTTAAGAATAAATGACTAACTATTGTACCTATCAAAGTAAAAGAGGCAATTAATGCAGCAATAAATACCGTATCTGCTACTGATGCTAGTGGTTCACCCATGACTGCTACGAATATCGAATAAACAAGAATAATAAATCCAATTAAAGCGAATAATCCTAATACTATTGATTTAATATTACCACTAGGATCATTTCCAAATAATGATGTTTTTCTTTCATCTTTATCACTTTTTGTTTCTCTTATAACTTTTGATATTTTTCTAGATATTTTATCCTTAATAGATTCACTTTTTACTTGCATTTTTGATTCTTTATTTGTGTCTCTTTCATCAGGATCAACTTTTTCAGAAGTAGACTGATCTGTTTTAATATTATTATGATTATTAGAAGTTAGTTTATCTATTTTTCTTTTATAATCATCAGAATTTTTAGAGGTATTAACAGCCATTTCAAATAGTATTCTATTTAATAGTATAAAAACAATTTATTAACTTTATTTTTAAAAATAAACTTTTTAGTAAAAACTACAAACCTCTAGAAGATTGGCCAAGAAGGAAAATGAAGAAGGCTATAGGTTGTTCGAACCAGTATTCTCAAATTATCTTAGTTTATTTATTATTGTAATATTGAGTTTATTTTTTTCTATTCTAATACTCCATTGATATATCCAGTCTCAAGCATCAAAAGTGAATATAAAATATTAGACACATGTGTCTGTACTATTGATTCTAATACTATGTTGTTCTCTTTTATACTTTTTTCTCACAATATTCATATATTTCAAAAATTTCTATATATATCGAAAATGCATAGTCATTTACACTAAATACTATTAATTCTTAGGAGTTGAAAAAATAATAACATTTAGAATGATTATTATTATTATTAAGAATATACCAAAAATTTTTAAATATAGATTTTATGTGAGTAATACTAGAATCAATAAGGTTGTTGAGTTGTACTCTTTTACGAATAAACAACGGTATTTTTAAATCTTGGACGAATTCCACAGATAACATAGATGACCTATAATTCCGTTTTAAAGAACACATTTGAGGTAATTGAGGCTGAACGCGGTCTTCAGGAACTTAGACTGTTTAAGCACCATTGGCCAATCAAATCATGGGATACATATAAAATGATTAAAATAATCAGCGGTACAAACAGAGAATCTTTCATATTGGATGTAGGATGTTATGAATCTCCTATTTTACCTATGTTGAAAAGATTAGGATTTATCAATCTTTATGGTTGCGATCTTGTGCTGAAATTAGATAATAATACAACTTTAAAGAAGAATTCTCCTTCTGTATATCATGAAGATTATAAACCAATAATTGAAATGTACAATGACAAATCGTACCAACTTTCAATCCGAAACATAGAGGATACAAACTACAGTGATCAAATGTTTGACTATGTCACTTCTTTATCCGTTATCGAACATGGTGTTAACATTGAAAAGTACTTTAGAGAAATGAGTAGAATTATAAAAAGTAATGGTTATCTTTTGACATCTACAGATTATTGGCCTGATAAATTAGTTAACAATAAAAATGTCCTTTCTAATGGTACACCAGATAATATTTTCAGCAGATATGAAATAGAAAATTTGCTAGAGATCGCAGATAAAAATGGATTAAAACTAATCGAACCGATAGATTTTGAATATAAAGATAAGGTTGTTCGATGGAATTCAATAGGTTTGGACTTTACTTTCATATTCTTTGCTATGCGAAAAGAATGAAACTTTTCTTCAGCAAAAATTCTATTTAGATCACAATATTTGAAGCAATTAAAATTCAATAAAGTCTTCAGAATTTTATTCGAGGCTGGGTCACAATTATTATAATTATTATAATTAATATTATTCTTCATTTGAAACTTCATCTTCTTATTCTTATTCTTATTCTCGTTTTCTGATACTATTTTCATCGTCGTCGATATGAGGATGAATTAATCTATCTATATAATCGCCAAATAGTCTTCCTATTGTCTCTAGTAACTCTAAACATTTCAATTTCGTCTTTTATGAGGGCCTCTGCCAACTCGTCAATAGTTTCATAACGTTTGATTCTGGCTATTACTAGGGCAATTTCTACTATTTCATTAGAAAGTATACTACTTATTGTAGTAGTATCTCTTTTAGCATCTGCTGGGAACTTGTCAGTATCTTAAGTTCCCATCCTTATTACAAATTCTAAACTCCATAGATGTTTACACTTGACATGTCTCGTAGAATTATCCAGGCAGGAACACCATTCGCATTCTGATGGTTTAATTTCACAAAGTAGTAGATATTGTTCTGCTTTCTGATTATATATAATAGACATCTATCTTTCTAGGTGGTATATTCTAAGTAGATGGCAAGGAGTCGACCTTTGTCCTCACGTTTTTGTTCTTGTTCTGTTCTAAACCAAATATATGGTGATGATAGGATGAATTATTGGCATTAAAATATTATATTTCTTCTATGGTCTTCATTTCTGGTACAACTTTAACTTATTCAATGAACATAAAATGCATATATTGTTGTCTATATATTAGCAAATGAATAATACACTTTAATTTCTTATAGTGTATAGCAATTGTTATTAATATAAAAACAAAAGTTAATGATTATTTTTACTCTTTATTTATTGTGATAGTGTCAAGCCACCATCAACATAAACTGTCGTACCTGTAATATAACTTGCATCCGTTGAAGCTAAAAAGAAAGCTACTTTGGCAATT
>DASVEV010000128.1:0-11643 GCA_036380415.1 Nitrososphaeraceae archaeon | reverse complement strand
CTAAAAGTAAATAAATAAGAATAACTTTATAAAGTGAAATTGCCTAATGACAAATATGTTTGATCCAAAAGATTATTCCTCAAGAATTATCGATCAAATAAGAAAAACCATCAATAAGTCTGATGAATCCTATGAAAGAATCATTTGTCAAATTTGTAATAGGATTTGCTATAACAAAAAAGACCTAAAAATTCATCTAAAGAAAGAACATCCTGATCTCCCATCACCACAAACGAGAACATAGATTATTTATTCAATTATAATTGTTATTTATCACGCATTGAGGGTTACATAAAAACTGCTTATCATATAGATAACATACATAAAATATGATTAGGAATTTTTAATTGGATATGATAGCTCCCAAATATAAGACAGAACTAGGTTTTGCATTTATAAGGTCGGTCCTAGGGATTATTTATATAAAAATACTTCACCCGAAGGAATATGAGCAAGATTTAGCTCGACGCTCGTATTTATTTAGTATTGAAACAAGCTCATAATTATAATATATTTTGTTCGAACGGATACCATTGAACTTATAAGGTATGAACAATAAGGTTTAAGTTTAATAAAATAGTTCTAAAAATTTATTTTTTTTACATTATTACAAGTAAAAACCTTTACTAACAAAGGGGGGAATGTTGGCTGATTTAATTTTTTATATTATTTAATAATCCTTTCCTAAAATCTTATAGGAATTCAATAAAATCAATAAATTCTAGTAAAAAAGAAAAGAAAATATCCGTTGGTTATATAATCTTATTCTCTAGTCAATTTTTGTATAGTATTAGTAAAAAAAATTTATGTTACCAATTATAAAAAAATACATTAGAAATATTAATAAATTTCGAGATCAGTTGTATTATTATGAGCAAAAAAATTAAACTTAGTTTAATTATGTATAGTGTGATTGGATCCATGATGTTTATGAATTTGGGACTCTTTCAGGAAGGGCTAGCACAAAATTCAACACATTCAAGTCTAACTCAAACTAATGATAGAGATTCGCAAGATGTCAATAACCCAACTACTGAAAAAGATAATGGTTTGGCTAATGTACCCTTAGTCATTAACATTACCAAAAACTCAAATGCTACAGACACTGTTATTGATTTTATTATCAACCAGGTAAATAGTAGTGTTGTAGATATTTCTATACTAGAAGAGGTTGCTAAGGACCGTATTCCTTTGTTAATTGATACATTAAAGAATACTAATGCTTCTAGTATTGCTGCTGAATATGTGCTTAATACAACAAAGGAAGGAATATTTACAAATAGTACCAGTAATTAATTTATTTTTTCCTCCTTTGCTTTTCCATTTTTTTTAGTTAATTCTTTTTCTGGATACGGAACATTAAATACGTCAAGGTCGTGTGCTATATAGATATTTTTGAAATTTATTTTTGCTTCCATTTCGATTAACTTTAGATTGGTATATCTAGAACTAAAATGAGTTAATATTAATTTTTTTACTTTTGCGATTTTAGCTAATGAAGACGCCTCTAAAGCAGTGGAATGAAATCTTTCAATAGCCTTATCTCTTTCTTGAGTTGTAAAAGTAGATTCAAAAACTAATACATCACAATCTTTGAAGAATATTTTTAATTTCTTTGAGGGGCGTGTATCTCCAGATATTCCAACTTTACGACCTGGACGAGAAGGGCCAGTAAATTCCCTTGCAAATAGTTTTGTTCCTTTATATTCTATATCAGTTCCACGTTGTAATAAGCTATACAGTTGACCTTCAGGGATACCCAATTGTTGTGCATGCTCAATATTAAATATTCCAGGTCTATTGTTTTCTTCTAAAATAAACGAAAAAGCAAGAATAGAATGATCTGCAAGACAAGCCTTTACAAGATAATCTTTTTCCTCAACCAAGATCCCTTCCTTTCGTATTGTGTGAACGGTAATATGATAATTAACATTAAAGTTGAGTATCTTTTGATTTATCAAAATAAATTCTTGTAATCTTGGCTCACCGAATATCTCAATAGGCTTTGTTCTGCCCATTAACGAAAGGGTTTGTAATAGACCTAAAAGTCCTAAACAATGATCTCCATGGATATGTGTAATGAATATTTTCATTTTTTTATTCATTCCTAATTTGGATCTGATAAACTTCATCTGCATCCCTTCTCCTGCATCGAAAATTATTATTTCATCTCCTCTCACAATGGCAATGGAAGATAAGCCTCTCTCATAGGTTGGAATAGCTGCAGAAGTTCCCAAAAATACTATTTTTAATTCTACCAAGTGAATCGTCTTTTTAAATGATTAATAACGTTGTTCTCAATCAGACTAATTAGCATTAACTAATATGTTTGACAACATTATAGATATATCTACTTTCGAACAAAAACTTGGAATTGAATTTGTAGAAATGATTTCTTTCACTCCTGAATTCATAATTTTTTCAAAGGCATTGTCTAAAAGAATTGCATGAGTACACACTACAGTAATATTTCTCATTTTTTGTTTTTTTAATACTTCGCAAGCCTTTACTATACTTCCTCCCGTACTAATCATATCATCTATCAAAATTGCATCCATTCCCTCAACTTCCATTCCAATATTTTCATTTATAGAAACAAATCCTGTATTTTTATCTCTCTTTTTTTTGAGGCACAATATTGGTAAGTTTAATAATTGAGCAACTTTTTCCGCCCTTTTTATTCCTCCTGCATCAGGTGAGACGATAAAAGAATTTCCAATTGTTATGTTATTTTTTATATAGTCTACAAGAATTGGAATAGCCGTAACATTTTTAATATTTATTGAAAAATATGATAAAGAAAATTCGTTGTGAATATCTACTGTAATTACTTCGTCTACTCCAAAGTTTTCTATTACTTGAGCTATTACAGCAATACTAATAATTTCCCCTTCCAAAAATGCTTTGTCTTGTCTTGCATACGCCATATATGGAATTATTACTGTTATTTTTGAAGCATTATCTTTTTTACATTTATGAATAACCATTAATAATTGAATTATATGTCTATCTGGAGGAGGATAAAGGGATTGAACTATTATACAATGTTTATTAGTAACAGATGGAATACGAAGCTTGCTTTCTCCATCAGAAAATATTTTTAGCTCGGGTTCAATAATATTAACATTCAAATTTCTTGATATACTTCTAGCCAAGTCTATAGAAGCCGGACCTGCTATTACCACTGAATTTTCAAACAAATGATATTAACAAATCTGGACCAATCATAAAAACCTTTTTTATAAAGGATCAGTGAATATTTAGAAAAGTTATTTATTATACCGTAACTAAATCATCCATATAAGCGAAAGATCCCTGGATTGTATTCAACAATATCCTGGTAATTGACATGATATAATAATTAATCTAATATAAAATATGATCGATCAAAAAATGTAATTATCCATGCCACAATAATTTGTATATCATGATTAAAAATGCCTTTGTGATATTAAGAAATAATTGGAACAATAATAATTTTGAGCTAACGTATAGTTAAATAATTAATTTGGAGAAAAAAAATCGTATTATTAATTAACGAATAAATTATATCTTTATTATAATTGTTATTTTATCTGTATTTGCTTTATCTATTTCATTTTTTAATGCATCAATAAGATGTTCGGGAGAGATTAAACTCGAAAAATCAACTATTTTCATATCGTCTAAAATATGTACTTGAGGAGCCAATTCTTCATTTGATTTATCCATCAATTGGCGTATCATTGAATCTATTTCATTTTTTAGTTTTTTACTTCCTTCGATAACCTTTGCATTATCCAACATTAATCTTATTCTTCCGAATTTATCTAATATGACAATTGGATTTTTTCTTTTTTTTAGGAAGAACTGTTTTTTTATTGTCTCACATGTAAATCCAAAATAATTCTTCATATTTAATATTGGTTGAACATGATTACTTTCCAAGATAGAGCTAGCTATATCTAACGCCTCTTTTTCGTCAATTTCTTTTCTATTGTTCTTACCAATATCTAATTCAACATTCCCTGTGGCTATTGCTCTTAGTAACGTGCGTTCGTTCACAAATTCAGTTTGGATCGAGAGAGATTCTGGAACAGCACCTCTATCAAGAGCTCTTTTTTTAACGTTCTCAATAATATTAGAAACATCATTTGAATCAGGTGTATCAATTGTTTTTTCTATCTCTTCATAAATCATAGCAGCTGCTACCCCTATAGAAGAAACCACTTCGGCATTTTTAGCTATTTCGTGATTAAATTTACATTTTGTTGCTATATAGGGAACTAAAATTGACGCTCCTCCTCCTCCTCCAATAAGTATAATTTTCTTCTCATCCACGTGGTATTCTTTTATCATTGGGTCCATTATATGTAAAATCTTTTTTAGAGAAAAATCTAATATCATTTCTGCAGTTTTCTGATAATTTACTCCAATCTTTTCACCAAGTAAAGAAAGCGATTTAATTGCTGATCTTTTGTTTCCAAATGCATAGTCTTCATTATTTATTAAGCCTAAAGCATTGGCCGCACAAGTGTTAGTTATCGCAATTTTTATATTATTTGATGTCTCAATACATACATAATCATCAGGATCTGTTTCATTTGGTTTGAATGTTATTATTCTAGCATTTTCTAATTCTTGAGGTTCAACAAAACAGGAATACCTTAGTCCCGCTATGTGTGCAGACCTCGGTCCCACATCAATAATACGGTTATTAGCAATTCTAACTAAAGAACCACCTGCAACCCCAGCCACTCTAACATCCACCGAACGTATACAGGTAGGATGGTCCATTATAGTTACATATCTAATTTCAGGTTTTCCGTTTTTTATAATAGAAATATTTGTAGATGTTCCACCTACCTCTATGAAAACTCCATGCAAAATATGAGAATGTAATAAAGCTCCAGCAACACTAGCAGCTGGGCCGGATAATATTGTTAAAATAGGTTTATTCTTAAAGGTATCAATATCCGTTACTCCTCCGTCTCCTTTCATTATCATAATAGGACAGGTTATATTCTCATTTCTAACTACATTTTCTACATATTGTGCAGTACTAATTGCTTTTGGCATTATTCCCGCATTAATAGCAGCAGTTAATGTTCTAATTTCTAATCCGTAAATGCCTGTTAACTCATGACCTGCCGTAATAGGGATGTCAGAATACTTCATCACATATTTTTCATTGCTAGGATCATCCACTCCATATGCTTCACTAACAACCAATACCTCTGCCCCCTCATTTTTAAGTGAAGCAATAGTGGAAATTATTTCATTCAAATCGAGATATTTTGACGTATCAATAAATCTATAACAAGTGTATAAATATTTATGAAGTGAAAGTTCTACGTTTTTTATGTTTGTCCTTTTAATTACATTAGATTTTTCCAATCCTACACCCATTCCGATAATTCCTACTTTTGCAGTATCTCCTTCAAGTAATGCATTGACGGCCTGGGTTGTGCTGTGTGAAATTAATTCAATTTCAGATCTTTCTATATTATAATTTTTTATTAAGTCTCGGAGTGCAATAATTATTCCTTCTGCAACACCTCGTTCGGAAAAATGTGTAGTAGAGACAGTCGTTTTACCGATAAAGTCCCCTGATGCAATATCTATAGCTATAGCTTTTGTAAAAGTTCCACCAACATCGATTCCTAATCTAATCTTTCTCTTCATTGACTAATACACGTTAGGTATGCCTAAACTGACTTTACCCTGTGAATCTATTAATATATATTTATTCTTTTGGTTATATTTAAAAAGTCCAAAAGACTTCTTCTATTTTTTCTCTTCTACCAATTTGTCTTAAAATTTCCTGAAATTCTTGTTTATTATCAGAAACTAATATTCTCATTTTGCCATTTTTAAGTTTATTATTTAGACTATTATTTAATAAAAATTTTTTTACCTCTTTAACTATTAATTCGGCGGGATCTAGGAATTCTACATGGGGATATAACTGATTTAGCTGATCTATTATAAATGGTAAGTGTGTACTCGATAATGTTATTACATCAATATTGTCAATATTTCCAAGTATTTGGATTATAAAATGTTCAATCTTTTTCCTATTTCTCAAAAAAGTTCCATCTTCTATCAAAGGGATTAGAGAAGATGCATTATATTTAGAAACGAAAATATCTTGAGGGATTTCAGACTTTATCAATTTATCTAATTCTTTACTGTTTATTGAAGACTCTGTTGCCATTATTCCTATGTGTTTTTTTTTGGTTATTTTTATGGCCTTTTTAAATGGAGGTTTTACACCCATCAAGGGAATAGTAGTAAGTGATCTGATTTCATCAATAATTTGTATAGAAGGTGTATTTGAAGCAATTATTATCAATTTCGGACGAAACCTTTCTAAATATTTAATCGTATTGTGGACAATTTTAAATAGGTCATTTTGTGACTTTTTTCCATATGGAAAGTTTGTTTTATCTGCAAAATAAATTAGATTTTCATTGGGAAGTTCTCTTTTTATTTCTCTTATCACTGACATTGATCCGATACCAGAATCAAATACAACTATAGGAGAATAATTCATTATTATAGATTTATATAAATCATTCAATATAATTCTTCAAAGAATATACTAGATATCCAAATAGTTTTTTTCATCAAGAAAAATTACATATAATGTAACAAAATTTGAACAGTAAAAAAGATAATCTAATATTAATTCTATTCATTAAACCTTTTTTTTTAAGGTTTCTGATCGATATATCATTTTCTTCGATGATTAATTCTCCTATCTCTCTAGTATAAGTTCGAACATTTTACTGATGTGACAGGAGGACCAAAAGTTTTAAAAAAAATGGATTAGGTACAATTAAATTAAGAAAATATTACAGTATTGAGGTTCTTTAATGGTTCTTCTGTCAATTTTTCAGAGAAATTTATTGATTCTATCTGAACCTTATTCAGCAGTATATTGATGAAACAAAATATAACAGCGATTTGTTCTTGTTTCCAATACAATACTTTTACGTCTATAATATTTATCGTTCTAAATTTATTTTAGATCGAGAAAGGTGAAAGAGAATTTGTAAGTAGATATTGGAAGATTTATCTTAGTTAGTTGTAAACAAACTATGCTAATTTCGCTATTTGTTAATAAAATATATAGAGCAATATTTATCTTATATAGATACTAATCCATAAGTAACAAAAAAGTGATAACTAACTATTGCAGTCACCTGGTATGTTGAACTATTTAAAACAAAACTAAATACAAAAATATATACTATAATACTTTCGATGTCACCTAACGCAATACAACGCTAATTAAAATTATACTTTATGAATAGTGTTAATTTAACCATTTGAATCAATTTTAGAAATTGACTACTATAGTATAGAAAATTAATTTGTTTCAAATATTGATATTATATCTCATACCCACATCATGTTTATAAAAACCTAATTTTTCATAAAACTTTGAGTTGTATTCAGAACAATTTAAAATTACCTTATAACATTTTTCTTGAATTGCTAATTCTAATACTTTTTCTACAAGAGCAGAACCAATTCCTAATTTTTCAAAGCCTTTTCGAGTTACAACATCTTCTATATGGCAAATCTTTCCTCCATTATGAACAAATTTTTGTTCTATAATTGCAGTAATTGATCCTACTATATCTGAATCCTTTATAGCAACAAAAATTTTGATATTGTCTGCCTTCTTAATTTTCTCAAAAATTTTTCGAGAGAATTCTTTATTATAAACATCTATACCAATTTCTGTTAAATTTGATAAAGTGTCAAAAAAACTATTGATAAGATGGTCATCTTCCAACTCTTTTACCTGTATTTTAGAGTCTTTTTTATTCATTTTTATCATTTGCTATATTATAAATATCATTAATAAAATTCTTTTACCAAATTTAAAAAAAATCATAAAACTATTATTTGTAACTAAAAGTATAGTATTAATCAATCATATAGTTTGATTATTTGGTTAGAATAGTAATCTTTATCATACAGGATTGCAATTCTGAATTGTTTAACCTAAAATTATATAAGATTGTAAATAAGTTCCTTATAAAATATGTCTATTATTAACTTAATTATTTTTAAATGCGTATTAAACGATATATCCCAATAGGCAGAATGCAAGGCATGTCTCTTACTACCGTTTTTTTAGCGAAATCCAATGATGTATTATAGGTATCAGATTATGACATTTTAAATTTGCCATATCAACTTCATAGCAATTAAATAATGATGATTCTCTTTGTTCACCAAAATTACTACATCATGTCACTATAGTGAAAGAACAATTTCAATGTATGAAAATAATAGCATATATTATTCCTACATTAACTAATTATTTTATTTGTAAACTATTATTGTATTGGTTGCAATTTTGGAGTAATCATTATTTCGTGATAATGGTAGTTAAAAAAGACAATTTAGTTTTGATTTTTTATCTTTAAGACCATTTAATTTTAAACCTGTGGCAACATTAAAAAATATACTGAGTTGGAAAGAGATTAGGCTTTTGAAATACCATTCCTACGTGTCTTTTTATCATTACTGAATTGACTTTTTTATCATAGATATTTGTTTTATCTTCCTAAATTTCTCCTTTAGAATACGCACCAGGAGTCATTTCATGCATTCTATTAATACACCTTATTAGCGTACTTTTACCTCATCCAGATGGACCAATAAAGGCAGTAACAGAATTTTCTTTTTATAGATAAGTTAAATTTTAAAATTTTTTTAATGTAACATTCTACATTCAGATTTTTAATACAAAGTTTAAAACTATTAGTTAAATTTCTATTCCCATTATAGAGGTCAGCAATTTCAAAACTGATAGACGTTTCCTATCATATACTGAATACCTTTTTACATAGATAAGATAGCACTATATATTCATTATAGCATTATAAAGAATAAATCATCACAATTAAATAAGTAAATACCTTTTTTTTAAGTTACTTATTCAAGTGGAAGTGTAGTATTATTTCCCCATTCATTCCATGAACCCAAATACAACTTGACATTTTTAAAACCCAACTCTCTTAATACGACAAAAGTATTTGCGGCTCTATAGCCTCCTTGGCAATATGTTATGATCTCTTGGTTCTTCGAAAAATTAGAGTATAATTTTTTTATTTCTGCAAGAGATTTAAATTTATCAATAGATAGGTTTTCCTTCCAGTCTATATTGACAGCACTAGGTATATGACCACCTCTAATTGCTCGGATTTGTTCTCCACTAAACTCTTTGAAAGATCGTGAATCAATTATCTGATTTTTCTTGTTATGTTTTATCGCTTGGGTAATCGTTCTAAAATCAGCCAAAATTGTTTCATCAATTGTTTTATCGATTTCAAAATATCTCAAAGGTTGTGTTTCTGTCTCTATAGGTTTATTTTCTTTTTTCCAAGTGGTGAATCCTCCATCCAACATTGCAACTTCCTTATGGGAAAAATAAAGTGAAAGCCAAACACCTCGTGCTGCAGACGGTCCAGAAATATTATCATAATAAACTAATAATGTTTTTTTAGATGCTCCTATATTTGACAATAACTGTCTCATCTGTTTATTAAAACCTTTAAGGCCTTGTTTTGAAGTATCGTTCCAGTGATACTGCATTAGTTCTATATTAATTGCTCCTGGGATGTGTCCATTAAGATATTCATTAAAGGATCGGGTATCAACAATCCTTAGTTTTTTCTGCTTTGCTAAAATTAATTCAAATAACTCTTGTGTAGAAATAATTAAACTCAATCATTCTATTATTTTATCTTCTAATATAATGTTTGATAGTGAAATCTTAAGATTAATATGTAACAGAGACTTTTTATTACTGTTTAAGTACTTTTTTCAAGTTTTAAGTTATTATGAAATGTTATCTATAATTAATTATACAAACTACTAAAAATTTTCTTCATAATTTATTCACGTACGAAACATTAGTAGAAATTACAAGGATCTCTTTTCGCCAAGCTATATAATAAAAAATAAGAGTTTTCTTACAGATGTCGAATTCAATAAATACACCATCAAAGAAGGTTTTAGTTATTGGTTTAGGTCAATTGGGTTTACCTGTTGCTAAGTATATTTATGATAAAGGTTTTGATGTGTATGGATATGATATTAATAGTGAATCAATGCGGAGAGCCCAGGAAAAAATTGGAATAAAAACTACAACTAGTTTTAGAAATTTTGATATTTATATTATCTGCGTTTCGACTCATAATGCCTCTGATATTTCTTCTCCACAAATTGAAGGTTTATTTTCAGTCATAAATAAAATATCTATGGAAGCAAATAATGGTTCTCTTGTTTCTGTAGAAAGTACCATTCCTCATGGTACTTCAAAAAAAGTATTCGAATTATTAGAGCATAGATTACATGTTGTACATGCTCCTCATAGATGGTATTCAGAAGAAGAAGAAAAACATGGTGTTAACCAGCTACGTATTATTGGAGGAGTAAACCCATGTTGCTTAAAGCTAGGTTTAGAGTTTTATGCCGGGCCTTCTAACTGTGCGGCTCAAGAAACCTCTGACAATGAAATTCTGAACCATTATAATGAAGAGGAGAATACAAATAGATATTCCAACGAGAGCCCGCCAAATTTTATCGCCAACAGCTCTTCAGTACCGAATAATCAGCAAATAAATACCCAAGTTTATATCCAAAGTTTAGAAATTCCTATGCATACAGTTTGTACAATTGAAATAGCAGAGTTAACTAAAATAATAGAGAATTCTCATAGATATTTACAAATAGCATTTGCTGAAGAACTTTACTTATATTGTCAAGCTAATAATATTCTTTTTTCTGAGCTCAGAGATGCATTAAATACTAAATGGAATGTCGAAATACTCGAACCTAGAGGGGGGATTGGAGGACATTGTCTACCGAAAGATACAAAAATGTTTCTTAATTCTTCGAAAATGAGAAGTAAAATTCTTCAATCTGCTATGGAAGTTGATTCTTTATACCGCAACTTTATGACTAGGAGAGAGGAGAAATTAATGACTTCAGTAGAGAACCTAAAAAATTAGGAAGTTATTTTTTTTTCATTTGATTAATTCTTTTTCTTTTTTTAAAGAACTTGTAAAGCAAAATAACGGCTAACGATAGGATAATGGTTAATGATATAATATGAAATGCTTTTGATGATTCTAGAGAAAATTTATCCCACGCATTCCCTAAATAATAGCCAATCATAGTTAACGATAAACTCCACAAAAAGGATCCAATAAAAGTAAAAAATGTAAACTCTACAAAATTCATTCTAGATAACCCTGCTGGAATTGATATCAATTCTCTTACTCCAGGTGCAAGTCGTCCTAGTAAGACAGCCACTTTTCCATATTTTTGAAACCATACTTCAGATTTTTCTAGTTTAGATTCGCTTATTAGAATATATTTTCCAATCTTTAAGACTATTCTTCTTCCTAATTTTAATGCTAAAAAATAAATTATAATAGCCCCGAGAGTTGAACCTAGTGAACCAGCTAATCCGAAGATGATCACGTGTTCAATTCCTAAACCTTGACTATGAACAACATATCCAGCTAAAGGAAAAATTAGCTCACTTGGTATTATTGGAAAAATGGTCTCTATGAATGCCGCAATAAAAATACCAAAGTAACCAAGGTTGTAAATTAAATTTGTAACAGAATT
>DASVEV010000127.1:0-6314 GCA_036380415.1 Nitrososphaeraceae archaeon | reverse complement strand
TGAGATTTAGCTCTATTACTTTTAGTTTTATTCAAAGAAATTAAACATTAAAAAAGTATGCAAAAGTCAAATTCTCGGTGTTTTACCCCTTAATAAAAAATAAAACTTTGTTAAATACTATTATTAACATTTAATATCAAGCATGAATGGTGAGTCTAAGGATCTGACAACAGCCGATATTGTAGCTGAAGCATTAATTGATTGGAAAGTTGATGTTGTTTTTGGTATTCCCGGAGATGGAATTAATGGATTTATTGAAGCTTTAAGAGTTAGACAAGATAAAATAAAGTTTGTACTTGTAAGACATGAAGAATCAGCTGCACTTATGTCCTGTGCATATGCTAAATATACTGGCAAGATCGGTGTATGTGTTGCAACGTCCGGGCCAGGGGCAATTCACCTCTTAAATGGTCTATACGATGCTAAGGCCGATAATGTACCAGTAATTGCAATTACTGGTAGCACTTTTTCAGATTTAATGAATTCTAGTTTTCTTCAGGATGTAAAACTATTACAACTTTTTTCAGATGTTGCATCATACAATACAATGATTCATTTGCCTGAGCAAGCAGAAATGGCCGTAGATATTGCATGCCGAACTTGCCTTGCTCGCAAAGGTGTTGGTCACATAAATATCCCGATAGATGTTCAAGAGAAAAAGCTGAAAGGTGATTATTCCAAACATAAGGTACCTGGTCATACCTCAGATATTTTTGATTCTTTCGCACTACCAGATAAAAAACTAATAGAAAAAGCAGCTAAAGTACTAAATAAAGGTAACAAAATTGTTATTTTAGTTGGGCAAGGTGCATTAAATGCCTCAAGAGAAGTCGTGGCAGTAGCACAAAAATTAAATGCGCCAATAATCAAAGCACTTCTTGGAAAAGCAGTTATTCCTGATGAACATCCCTTAAATCTAGGTGGATTGGGAATGCTGGGAACAGAGCCTGCAAGTGAGGCTATGAGTGAAACTGATACGTTACTTATGATTGGCACATCATTTCCCTATATGGAATATCTTCCCAAACCAGGACAGGCAAAAGGGATTCAGATTGATATGAAGCCCGAAAAAATTGGACTAAGGTATCCTGTGGAGATAGGGTTAGTTGGTGACTCAAAAACAGTTTTGTCAGAATTGCTTCCATTATTAAAAGACAGAACAACGAAAAATAATATAAACGACGACGATATGAAAAATAATAATAATAATATAGGTATTTCTTCTGTAAGTTTGAATTTTTTACAATCTATGCAAAAATCGATGGAAAAATGGAAGGATATTCTAAAAGAGCAAAGCAACAGAGATGATATTCCAATCAAACCTCAGGTTATAGCAAATGCAGTTTCGGAAGAATTGGAAGATAATGCAATTGTCTCTGTAGATAGTGGAAATAATACAGTTTGGGCTGCACGTTTTCTGAAAATGAGAAACGGTATGAAATTTTCAGTTTCTGGTAATTTGGCAACAATGGCCTGTGGATTACCATATGCAATAGCTGCAAAGATTGCATTTCCTGAGAGACAGTCCATAGCATTTGTCGGGGATGGAGGGTTCACAATGTTAATGGGAGAATTTGCTACAGCAGTTCAGTACAAGTTACCAATTAAAATTATAATTTTGAAGAATAACCTCCTAGGAATGATAAGATGGGAACAAATGGCATTTCTTGGAAATCCTGAATATGCTGTAGAATTTACACCTATAGACTATACAAAATTTGCTGAGGCAAGTGGAGGTAAAGGATATACAATAAAAAAAATAGATGAGGTAAAATCTGTAATGGGTATGGCAATGAATAAAAAAAATGAATTTCCTACTATAGTTGAAGCATACATAGATCCATTTGAACTCCCTTTTCCTCCAAAAATAAATATGGAATTTCCCGCGCGTGTTGCAGAATCATTTGTGAGAGGACAGCCATATACAAGGGAAATAGGTACGGCACTATCTACGGACCATATCCCTGAAAGATTTAATAAATTTCAGTCACATTTAAAACAAAAGCAAAGCAAGGAAAAAAATTAAATGCATCTTTCCAAGTAATGACATTAAAAATTTTTCATGTTCTCGTCCTACTACAATTTAATTATCAAAAAAAGATATTCAAATTATAATAGGAGATAATTGGGTAAGGTTGAGGGAGATAAATAGGATATAATTATTTGTGTTTTACTATGGAGATCATAGGAGAACTAATATATGACAAGTTTGGTGTGAAATTACCAAAATATAATACCTTCTAGTCTTTTGTTAACAAGATGTAAAATTATGTTTAGCAAGAATATTATTTGATAAAATTCACATTATCTAAATTTGAGAATGAATAACCCCTAACACTTTTAAGAAATAGAAAGTGATTATAATTATGCCAATAGATCCAGCATTTCCCAAAAATCACAAAGTTATAGGGAAGCATAAAAATGAAGATGGTCGATTTCACTTTGTATGGGGTCCAGGAAGGTCTGATGCAGAGTCCTCATCCCATGAACAAGTTCAAGAATCATACAAAACCAGAGGAGAAGAATATGTTCCGTTAGGTGTCCATGGTACTTTTGTGGGGGTAGATTGGGACTCATGTATTGCAGATGGAGCCTGTATAGAGGCATGTCCAGTACAAGTTTTCCAGTGGTACAGGAGTGAACATGATTTACCTGCAGTAGAAATGACAAATGCTACAAGCGCAGGAACAGGTGAAAATCATGATAGAGAAGGAAGAAAAGACTATACTGATAAATCAGATCCAGTAAGAGAACATGATTGTATCTGGTGTATGGCTTGTGTAACGGTTTGTCCGACTACGGCAATAAAGGTAGATGAAGCCAATTTAGAAGTGCACAAAAAAACAGCAGAGACAGCTAGTTAAAATTTAGTCATGCTCTAACTATTATTTTTCTAATCAAGTGTTTTCTTTTCACTTAAATAAAAACTAGGTTTTATATAATCTGGTTCGTCCAATTAGCACAATGTTATCAGATTTATAGAAATATAATTTACGATGTATAAAAAAAGAGTGATGTCGTCTTATAATACTACATCAAATATTAATGTCCTAATAATTATAAAAGAAAATCAAAAAAAATTCATAAACAACAACTAACATTCTATATATAAAATGGGGAATATTTAGAAATGATGGATTCAAAAAAAAAAGAGATTAGAATTAAATCCTTTCAAACACAATTATTTGATGAATTGATAAATCAAGTGAATGTCTGGCTAAGTTCCAAGCAAGATAACACCAGAAATACCTTTGAATTTATAGATATGAAATATTATTGTAACGAATCTATGCCTTCAGATAATGACTTTCACTATACTGCAATATTAATTTATAAAGATTCTCAAGAGAAATTGATTAAAGAAGACCAAGAAAAAAATAATTCAACAAATGAGGAAGAATTTATTGCAGAAAAGAAGAAATTAGAATATCGAAAATAAAATAAATGACAACAAAGGATTCTGAAAAATTAGTAAAAAAAAAGAAATGATCAATCTAAGAGAAAATTTTTAACAGGTGATATTGTAATACATGCAAAAATCAATAGGATAATCTATTGTCTAAATGCTATGAATTAAAATAGGTAATAGTAATAGACATATAATAAAATATGATCCTATGTATATCCCTTACGAAAAAAAAATTTGTTTTAATAATAATATAAACTTTAGATCAGAATACATTACTTACATAATAAGAATTTAATCTATTTTTATAAAAAAAGATAAAAAATTGGAAAATTAGCCATATCTAAAAATTACACCTTTTTCACCACGAGGATGTCTCCATTCAGTTTCTTTCGAACAGGTACCACATTCAATACATCCCTCATGTTGTAATATAACTTCATCACCCTCTTGGCTGTAACATTTAGTTGGACAGAGTATTACCATTTTTTTAAGAAAGTTTTTGCCAGAATTTTGAATTTTTATATGAGATATAGTATCCTCTTGGTAACATAATTTTGCGACTCTATCTTGTATAGTGGGTATTTGTGGAGTATAGGTAGAAGAATTTACTGTTCCCAACTTGTCCGCAATTTTAATGGGAATTTTAAAGTATACGTCTTCAGATTCAATAATTGAAAGTAATCGTGTATATCCATATTTATTAATCAAGGTTATGAAAAAATTCCTTAGCCCATCATTAGATATAAGATTTAAAAGTATTTTATGTTTTAATCCCAAAACATCAGGTGCTATTTTTTTTCTTGTACTATTTAAAATTACACTTAGGTATTGTTTATCAATTTCTTTCATATCCACAGTATATGGACTTTCTTCCACGGAGAGACTATAGAATTCTCCCAAATAATTAGAATCAAAATTATTTTTATCAAGAGATCTAGCAATAGCAATGGAAGCTCTAGCTGCATCATCTATTCCTACATTCAATCCTTCTATCCGGGGCCCAAAGAATAGACCTCGACCAGCGGCATCACCTATAAATAATATATTTTTATGGTATGGTTTTTTCATCCTTCCTCGCTTACCGTCTGGAACTAATTTGGTAGTATATTCAAGTTCTATATAATTAGTCTTAAATTTGATATTGTATTCATCAGTAAGTTTGTGAGTCAAATTATCAAGTTTTGACTTTATTTCATCTTCCGAGTTGTATTTTGTATCTTTGATAGCTTTCTCCTTTAAATTATGAGAATAATAAAGTTGTCTTAATTCATTCCAATTATTTAGTAACTTTGTAACAGCAAAAGACTTTCTTACTTGCTCCTCTTTTGGAAGAGTTTTATCTATCTCTTTTAAAGGAACATCGTCTTTGATTAATTCACTTACCAAAGGATTTCTTAACATTGCATTCACAATTTCTGAGGGTTCTATAGGGTTTTTTAGTAAAGAATCATAATGATACACACCACCGAGAGAAAGAGAGTCTCTGTTGGTATAAAGAAATCCACCACCGATAAGATTTAATGATACATCTCCTGCAAAAAGGTGAGCGGCTCCTTCATCTGAATTGGTTATATCAAAACGTTCTTCAATTATTTTTTCTGGTAGCTTTACTAGAACCTTTACGCCTTGATATAATTCACTTGGGGAGAATTTTTCTCTTGCATGTACCATTTCTGCAATCTCTGAGTTTACACCATCGGCAGCAATGAGTACTTTTGTTTCAAATTCTTCAAGTTCATCAGTTTCCACTATTATTTTTGATCTATTTTCATCCCATCTTAGAGCTCTTACATGTACTCCTGTAATAATTCCTCCCCCTAGTTTTTCTGCTGCACTTTGAGCTTCTTTTGCAAACCAGGAATTTAATTTATTTAAGAGTACTGAATACCCGAAATTTGTTTGATAATTATGAGATTCAGTTAGATCTATTGAAAAGACTTTATTTTTTGAAGTGACATTCAAAATATATTTAGTAATTAGTCGTTCGTAAGGAGATTCCGTGAGAAAACTTTCTCCATAAATGTCCTCGACATTGTAGATCTTTCCATTATTTGATTTTTTAGAATACAAAATTCCTCCTGAAACATTTTTGGAACCAACTTCCTTCCCAGCTTCTAACAAAATAGATTGTTTACCTAAGCTAGACAGGTGTTTAAGCGCAGCTAGTCCTGCAGAACCGCCTCCAACTATGGTTACATCAAAATTTTCCATATGTATTCACTTGGATTTCTTTTTCTTTTTCTTTTAATTGTCCAGACTTTTTCCCTAATTCTTCGATAATAACTGGGATTACATCTTCCATTCGTCCTTTAATAAACACATCACATACATCTTTAATTGGTGAATTTTCATCGGGGTTTATAGCAATGATAAAATCAGACTCTTTCATGCCGTCTAAATGCTGTATCGCTCCGCTAATTCCAACAGCGATATAAATTACAGGTGTAACTTTTCTACCGCTCGTTCCAACCACTCTATTAGGAGTTATATAAATAGAATCATATTTTTCACTTAAATGGAATATTTTCTTTGATATAGGTAATGATATTCCGATTTCAGCATCGAGAAGTTTAGCTAATTTTTCTATAAGTTTAATGTTATCCTCTGGATTTTCTTTGATACCTCTACCAAAGCTAACGATAATTTTGTAATTCTCAAACTGGACAGGATTTTTGACAAGTTCTTGTTTCACTACTTTTATTTTGAGATCCTGTTCATTAAACTGGGGATGATATTGAGATATTATTCCGGTTCTTTTTGTGTCTTTTATAATAGGTTGAAAAGCCCCAGGAATGATACTGCATGCTTGTGGATGAAATTCTTTTGCAATTTCAGGATTCTTGTTATCAAGACATAAGATTGTAGTCCAAAGAAACCCAGAAAAATCAGGTCGGTACATCTCTAA
>DASVEV010000126.1:0-6477 GCA_036380415.1 Nitrososphaeraceae archaeon | reverse complement strand
TTACAACAGCTTCAACAAAATCTGCAAGCTATTATGATGCAGAAGCAACAAATTGAACTAGAAATTGTTGAAACAGAAAGAGCATTGGAGGAATTAAGTAAAACAACTACATCTGATTCTATTTATAAAGCAGCAGGACCTTTATTAATAAAATCTGAGAAAGATACAATGGAAAAAGAACTTACTGAAAAAAAAGAATTAGCAAATACCAGAGTTATGGTGTTAGGAAAACAAGAATTACGTGTAAAAGAGAATCTTAAAGAAGTCGAAAATAAGATTAATCAAATGCTAAAAGGAACACAATCTACAACAACACAAAAATAAAGCTATTTTTTATAGTGTAATTTTTAGTTAGAAACAATAATCCGAATATTTAATTTTATTTGTGTCTTTTCGTATTGTAGTAGATGAAAGAGAGCGAAATAGTAGAGTTCCTAAATTCTTAATTGAAGATGGTGCACAAATAGATTTTGCTCGACTTTCAGTAGGGGATTATATTATAGCACCAGAAATAGCTATTGAAAGAAAGACGATACATGATTTAATTAATTCGATATATGATGGAAGACTTTTCATTCAATGTTACGATTTAACCCAGTTTTATTCTAAACCTATTTTAATAATAGAAGGAAATATTTTGAATCTACAAGTTGAAAGTTCTACTGAAAACCAAATTAATGAAATTGAAATTTCATTTGAGAAAATTTTACAGGTTTATGATGCTCTGGCAACTATTGCATTAATTTTTAGAATACCAGTTATTCATTCTCCTTCAGCAAATTACACTTCAAAATTTTTAATTATTTTATTGAATAAAGCAATAAAATCTGGTATTACAATTAATGGGCCGTTGATTAAGAGAATAAAAAAAGGAAACCATATGCAATTACAACAATTATCTATACTTTCATCATTACCTGGTGTAGGAGATAAATTAGCCATAAGATTGCTTAAAAAATTCAAAACACCATCAAGAGCAATAAATGCATCAGTATCTGAATTAGCTTTGATTCCAGGTTTTGGAAAAGCAAGAGCTGAAAAAGTGAAAAAAATTCTTAATCATGAATTTAACGAGGATATCACAAAAAATCAACAAGGGACATTAAATTTTGAATAAATTATATTTCATAATCTTAGAATATAAATTATTCATTTTATCTTAAATCTCTTTATAAAGTTATTATAAAATAAAATTCTAATGAAACTAATAAAAAAACTTGAGATTCAATCCAAAGAAAATATTATTAATTTTCTAAACAATCAAGCAGTTGGAAGATTCGCAACTATAGATATCAATGGCTTTCCCCAGATAATACCGATGAATTTTGTGTATGTTCAAGCAGAAAAATATAGAGATAATTCTTGCGTTCTTAAACAAGATAGTATATACATGCATTCTTATCGATTTGGCGAGAAAATAGATAATATCAAAAGGAATTCAAATACAGGATTTGAAGTAGATCAACATTTGGCTTTTTTACCATCCTATTATTTCCATCCTTCTGATGCGTCACAAGCTGATACATTGTATAAAAGTGTAGTCATAAAAGGACAGTCATATATAATTGAAGATAATGAAGAGAAAGCACTAGCTTTAAATTCATTAATGGAAAAATATCAGCCTGAAGGTAATTATGAAAAACTTAACTCAACAATGTATTCAGTACAAGAAGTAACTGTAATAAAATTAATCCCCAACAATATGAAAGGAAAATATAAGATTGGACAACAATGGACTCCGTCCTATAGATTGAAAATAGCTGAAAATATTCTAACTAGAGAAAAGGAAAATGCTAAATTAATTTTTGAAGTGATGGGAATTGAAATTTTAGAAAATAAAAATTTAAAAATAAAAAAAGAACCAGTATTATGAGTTTCACATTTAATAGTGTTGCCCACATATCTGAAATGCAAACATAATATATCCAATAACCCTACCGTCTTGTCTAAACTGATAAAAATTGTTTGTATCTTTTGGCATCATTTCATTTTTCAGTAACAATGCTTTCTCTTTGGAGATTTGTATTATTTTCAGTCTGTCACTCATTATCTTTTCTAGTGGTATTCTTGAATTATAGGAATCATTAAGGATAATAATCATTGAAACTATTCTATCTATATTTTCTCTATCGATTAATACTAAATAAGTATTGGAATCTTCATTTTTAAAGGGATCAGGGGAAGTAAAGGAATCAACTTGAGCATATTTTAGAAACTCCTCCTTGAAAGAATAGGCAAGTTGACTCATAATTGCTAGATCTACTATATCCAAAGACTTGATGGATTCTATTTTAGGGGATTGTATTTCAGAAGATAACACAATTACCTTTTAAGTATTTGTTATATATTTTATTTTATTAAATAAGTATTCAAAATATTATCAAATTGATTATTCCTCAAAATATTTTACTCTTTCTTTCTTAAATTCTCTTGAACTAAATAAAATCTTATAGTCATAGATTTTAATTATATGTGAAATTTCTTCGGCAATTTTTTCAGCAGCTTCTATACTTCTCGCATGTATCATACTAAATATATTAAATTTCCAATCTGGATAAGTTGGTCTTCTATAACAATGACTTACTTGTGGAAATTCTGCCAACTTGTACCCTACTTTATTTACTGCTTCTTCTGGCACCTTCCAGACTATCATCCCGTTTGCTGTAAATCCTGCATCTCTATGTCTCAAGATAGCAGCAAAACGTCTCATTATTCCATTTTCTTCAAACTCCTTTGATTTTTTAAATAATTCTTTCTGTGTTATTCCAAGTTTCTCTGCACTTTTTTTGAAAGGCTCTGGAATTATTTCTATATCTTTTTGTAGTTCTCTTATAAACTCTTTATCTTGATCAGTCAATCTACTTTTTTCCGGATTAAGTTCTTTAATCGTCTCAGTAGGTTTAGGATTTGAGGAATCATTATTTACCATGTCAAGTTTGACGCCTATTTTATACATTTTCAATGTTGGCAAAAGCCTATATTTTATAACTCCATCAAGAGAAGACATTTTATCCAAAATTTCTTTCATGTCCTTTTCTGGAGGTACTGCTAAAGTGAACCATATGTTGAATTCATGATTCCTTTCATAATTATGACTAACACCAGAAAGTTTGTTTATTTCATTTGCAATATAATCTAATTTTTCAGGTTTTACCGCAAAAGCTATTAGTGCACTCTTGTATCCTAATCTTCTAGTATCAAAGATTGCGTTAATTTGCCTTATCAATCCCATCTGTTTGAGGTTATGTATTCTTTTCATAACCTCATTTTCTAATATATTGTGATGAGTAGCTATCTCTAAAAATGGTTTTTCTTTAAGAGGAAAACACCACTGAATTTCGTTTAAAATATTTCTATCGAGTAAATCCAATTGATTTACTTGTATAGATGTTTTCAATTTTTGTTGAATTATGTATAATATCTATTAAATACTTATGCATTTATCATATCATTATTATTATTTAAATATAATAATGTATAATTTGAAATGTCTGTAGATTTTAGTTTATAATATCTATAATATTACATTCTCAGGGATTTAAACAATTTATATTTAATTGTTAATAGCAATACTATTTATTAACAATAAAAGTACTTTTATCTTTTTATTCATCCCTAATAATTAAAAATATAAAATAAATTTATAATATACTGTAATCGTAAAATATTGTATTATAATTAATGAAAAACAAAAAAAATACAGATGATAATATAGATGATATTATAGAGTTCAATAACGATAATTATGATAAAGATACTAATGAACTAGAATCTAATAATACAGATACTTTATCTAAAGATGAGAAAACTAAAAATGTAAAAAAAGTTAATTCTACTATAAATAGTCAGTCGGATCCATCAATTAAAAATAACCAAAATGTAGATAATCAAGATTCTGATTCAAAATTTTTTGCAATTAGAATTACAGGTGGTCAAGAAAATGTCGTTGCAAATATTTTACAAAATAAAATAAATTCAAAAAGAATAAGTTTACGTTCTATTCTTATCTTGGAGAATTTCAAGGGTTATGTTATTGTTGAAGCTCCTGATTCAAATATTGCATATGATGCACTATACGGAGTTAGGCATGTTCGTGGACAAATACGAGGAGATCTTCCTTTTAGTGATATTGAAAAGTATCTTGTAAAGAAGCCAGTAGTAACAGAGTTAAGCATAGATGATACAGTAGAAGTTATAGCCGGACCTTTTAAATCGATGAAAGCAAAGATTATACGTGTTGATTATGAAAAACAAGAAGCTACTGTAGTATTACTTGATTCTCCATATCAAATTCCTGTTACTGTAGATGCAAACTATTTAAAAAAAACAAGTGGATAGTTTATACTATTATATATAAAGTGTAAACATAAAAATAATTTTAATTACATATGATGACGATTTATATTTCGGAAAAATATTGTTTTTGACATGAGCGATAAAAAAACTGTCTCCGCTTTAGTAACTGGAGGAGAAGCTAGTGCAGGACCCCCTCTTGGACCCGCATTGGGACCACTTGGAATTAATGTCTTGCAAGTTGTAAATACCATTAACGATAAAACTAAAGATTTCTCAGGAATGAAGGTTCCTGTTAAAGTAGAGGTTGATCCTGAGACAAAAAAATTTACTGTAGAAGTGGGTATACCTCCAACTACCGCATTAATAGCCAAAGAAGCTGGTATCACGAAGGGGTCTGGAACTTCAGGAAAAGATTATGTCGGAAACATTAGCATGGAAAATATAGTTAAAATTGCAAGAATGAAGATAGATATATCTTATGCTATTGACTTGAAAAATGCATCAAAAGAAATAATTGGGTCATGTGTCAGTAGCGGTATAATGATTGAAAATAAACCTGCTAAAGAAATTTATGCTGATGTAGAGAAGGGTCAATTTGATTCCTTATTTAATTAATAATTGTTTGATTTACTGAATATTTATTATAATTAATGAATAATCTAATATAATAAAAATTGTATTACAGAAAATTAAAATATCCCCAGTTCTGACACATTGTTATAAATTAATTTTAGGAGAGATGATAGAATGTCAATTCAACAAGGTTCAGCTGGTGGAGTACCAGTTTTAATATTAAAAGAAGGATCCACTCAAACGAAGGGAAGAGATGCACAAAAGAATAACATAACAGCTGCTAAACTAATAGCAGAAATTGTCCGTTCAAGTCTTGGTCCACGTGGTATGGATAAAATGTTAGTAGACACATTAGGTGATGTTACCATCACAAATGATGGCGCTACTATTCTTAAGGAAATAGATGTACAGCATCCTGCTGCTAAAATGATGGTAGAAATTAGCAAGGCAACGGATAATGAAGTTGGTGATGGAACTACGTCTGTAGTAGTATTTGCCGGTGCATTGATTGAAAAAGCGGAGGATCTTATAACAAATGATGTTCATCCAACTATTATAGTAGATGGATATAGAAAAAGTGCTCAAAAAGCTATTGAAATTCTTAATAAAATAGCACAAAAAATAGATGGTGGAAATGAGAAGAGTGATTTACTTAAAATAGCCAAGACAGCAATGCAGACTAAACTTGTTTCAAAGGAAGCTCCAGAATTAGCTGAACTTGTAGTAAAGGCAGTTTTGCAAGTATCAGATAAGCCTGATTCAAAATATAAAGTAGATATTGACGATGTTAAAGTAGAAAAGAAAGCAGGTGGATCATTAAGAGATACTACATTAATTCAAGGAATAGTACTAGACAAGGAAGTAGTTCATGGAGGAATGCCTAAGAGAATTGAAAAAGCGAAAATAGCATTATTAAACTGTGCTTTGGAAATTGAAAAGACTGAATTTGATGCAAAGATAAACATTAGCTCTCCAGATCAGATGAAAATGTTTCTTGAAGAAGAAAACAGGATGTTAAAAAGTATGGTTGATAAGATTAAAAATACTGGTGCTAATGTGGTAATTTGTCAAAAAGGGATCGATGATATAGCTCAACACTATTTAGCAAAATCTGGTATTCTCACAGTTCGTAGAGTTAAAGAAAGTGATATGACAAGATTAGCAAGAGCTACTGCGGCTCGTGTAGTGAACAATATAGATGATCTACTGCCAGATGATTTAGGAAATGCTGACCTAGTTGAAGAACGAAAAGTTGAAACTGATAAATGGGTATTTGTTGAAGGTTGTAAACATCCAAAATCTGTAACTATTTTAATAAGAGGAGGATCTCAGAGAGTCGTAGATGAAGCAGAACGTTCTATTCATGATGCAATCATGGTTACAAAAGATGTTTTGGAAAAACCATTCATAGTCGCTGGAGGTGGATCTCCTGAAGCTTATGTTGCTACAAAACTTAGAGAATGGACAAGTACATTATCTGGACGAGAACAATTGGCTGCTGAAAAATTTGCAGATGCTCTTGAGGTAATACCTATTACATTAGCAGAAAATGCAGGAATGGACCCTATAGACACAACAACTGATCTTAGAGCAAAACAGAGCAAGGGT
>DASVEV010000125.1:0-2005 GCA_036380415.1 Nitrososphaeraceae archaeon | reverse complement strand
TTTAAAAATAAATAGAAAACGTGATTAATTTAAGATTTCATTATCTGACCTCTAATTTCTCCATCTGGATGGGATTCTGAATGAACATTAACATACGTATCTCCATTTTTCATCAAGTTTATTAAATCAGCTATATTCTTTCCTAATAAAGGTCCTTTAAGATCTGAATTATTTATTGTTCCACTAGCAATAAAGAAACTCTGTGTATTTCCACCGATTGTTATTGAACTAGACTCAATCTGGGACAGATTTGTTCCATTTTGATTTAGTAATATCTTTTCTTTGGGCTCGTATATATTTACTATAACATCACCTTTTTCTTCTGATTTACCTTGATGAATATGAATTCCAGTTACATTTTGAATATCTAAAACACTTATTTGATAATGCAAAATTGTGTTATTATGAAGTCGCTCAAAAGAAGTTGAAATTTTGATTTATATTGCTGTGATCAATAGGTTTTCCCTCATTTGGAGTTTGGCTAAAAACGAATGTCGCACTTCCAAATAAAATTATTGAGGTGGCCAGAACCATTGAAAAGAATATGGTTTGAAAGCCATCTTTTTTTAGTTTAATCATGGCAAGCAAAAGTTAGAATTAGTTTTATTTATATTTTCGTTAACAACGTTAAATTAAATATTTAATACTCTACAACAAATCTATATTTTAAAGGTTCCTAATTGTAGGAAATCATATAAACTATATGTTCTTCTTTCGATTATCTTATAAAAGGTATCATAAAAGTACATGAGAAAATAGCTTGTAATTATTTTATGTCTTCTAGAAAGAATACATCAAATAGTGTGATTACTTTAATTGAAAAATTATTAAAAAATAATCAATAACAAATTGTAAAAAATTATTATACTTAAATATAACTTTCTAGATTTTATAAACAAATATGCTAAAAAATAGGTTCAACTATTCTATAGCATTAATAATTATAATTTATACAATAGGAATTACAGTCATAGATTGATACAATCTAGAAGTATATGCACAGGGATCACAAAATGCAACCATGAATAACATTAGTAAAGCAGCTCCAATGGCAAATATGTCTAATAGTAATATTAAAGACTTGGTAGGTAATAACTATAGACTACTATGAGACTACAATATATAGGATTATCTTTTATTATTGGTTCAGCAATTATATTATATTTTTACGGTCAGCAGGATTTATCATATTTTCTAAATTTTGCATATTCTGAAACTTCAGAAATTCTTAATCTGAGCAATGAAATTATAAATTCTACATTTCCACAAATTAAAACTCATAATAATAATATTTATGTTGTATGGAGTGGTAATGTAGGTCATGGAGTAAATAATGAGATTCAATCAGATATATTTTTTACAAAGAGTGAAAATAAAGGCAATAGTTTTGGAGAACCTATTAATTTAAGTAATAATCCTGGAAGCTCATTTAACCCGCAATCCGAAATATCTTCCAACAACATGTATGTTGTTTGGGAGGATGATACATTGTCAGATGCAGAAACACATGGTCTAAGTGCAAATACTAGTATTTTATTTACAAAAAGCAAAGATAACGGAACAACATTTTTGCCTGCTGTTCCTCTGAGTTACATTAATGCAGATTCATCAAATCCAGATATTACTACCCTCAATGGAAACACTGTAGTTGTAGTATGGCAAGATAATTTAGATGAATCTAGCAAAATATTATTCAAGAAAAGTATTTCTAATAATAATAATAATAATGAATTCTCAGACCAACAAAATATAAGTAACAATCAAGAAAATAATTTTGAGATTTCACCACAAATAATAACTTCCAATAATACGATTAATATCATATGGGATGATTTTAGCCCAAAAGAAGAAAGTTCACATATAATAAAACGAAGTAGTATTGATGGTGGTAATACTTTTGGGCATGTTATGCAATTAAGTAATTATTCTGAATTTGCAATTAATGATATAAGTAACGTATACAATAATAATGTGTATATAGTATGGCAAGGAAATTTCAAAGGAC
>DASVEV010000124.1:0-2219 GCA_036380415.1 Nitrososphaeraceae archaeon | reverse complement strand
ACTAGTACGCTATCTATACCACCAGAAAAAATTATACCAATTCTAGACAGATCTTGAGATCTCTTTTTTATTGAATTGTATAAAGCCTTCTTATAGGCGAATATTGCATCATTAAGATTAGTTAGAGTAGGTTTATTAGAGAAGTTGACAGGCGGTTCAGCTATTTTAATAGGTGAAGAAATTTTATCAGATAAAATAACACAATGTCCAGGCAATAATGAGATAGTAGGCTCTCTTATCCCTATTTGCCAAAGACCTTTCCGCTCGGAAGCAAAACCTAGCACATTATCGTTCTGACCATAATAAAGTGGTCTTATACCCAATCTATCTCTAACGAGATAAATTTTATTTTCTTCTTGAGCTTTTATAGCAATAGCATATATTCCATCGATATCCGCGACTGTTTTCTTTATTGCATCTAAAAGGTCAGAAAAACCATTTTCTTTATAATAGTGTTCTAGTAAATGAATTACTACTTCACTATCTGTATTTGATACAAAAGTATGCTCCTTTTGTAGTCGTTTTTTAAGCATTTTGTAATTGTAAATCTCTCCATTGTGTTCCATTACCAATTTACCATCGCAACTCTGAAATGGTTGAATTTGAGTTTTATCTCCCACTATTGCAAGGCGAATGTGACCTAAAGCTAGTTTAGTATTAGAGTTATTAGATTTTATTTTTTCTGGTGATTCAAATTGATAAACTGTTTTATCCATCAATACTCCAGTCCCGTCTGGACCCCTTTTGTTCATACATGTCATCATTGTTTTGGTTAGAGGTATAATATCAGTAGAATCTTTACTGATTAGTCCGCCTATTCCACACATAATTTAATATTGTTCTCATGCTTAATAAATCTTTATAAACAAAATTATATGTAACCTAATTTAGGATATATAAATAATTTAAACCCACATTATATTTTAGATCCCTACTCTAAATTATAATTAAAGAACACATATTTTAGTTGGAAAAAAAATTACAAATAATTTTCATAAATTATAATAATAAGTAAAATAATACAGAGATACATAAATTTTTTTAATAAAATTACAAAGATAACAAGATTTTGATCAAATATAACGTTAAATTAATAAAATAAAGTAAGAAAAATAAATCTTCAAGCTCATTTAGTATGTAATTGACTATCCAAGTAGGTTATTAGAAAAGTTGTTTAAATTATTATTAACAGCTGATTTTTGATCAGAATTACATTGGCCAGACATTGTATCTCCTTCCTGTGAATTAAAATCAATTATTTTATCAAATATATCACAAATGAAACTATCCGATCCATCTCCACCCTCGATTTCATCAATCCCTTCTCCGCCCTCCAGTTTATCATTTCCTGCCCCACCTTGGATTTGATCATTTTCTTTTCCGCCTTTTATAGAATCATTTCCGTCTCCACCGTCTATTTCATCATCACCTTGATGGCCTTCGATCCTATCATTCCCTTCATCACCATTAATTTTATCTTCTCCTCTTCCACCTTTTATCATGTCATCCCCTTCTCCACCGTCAATTTCGTCAGATCCATCACCTCCTTCCAAGGTATCATATCCTTCTTCTCCAGTAATTTTATCATCTCCGCTTCCTCCTCTTATTTTATCATCATTTGCTGTTCCTTCTATAGTAACATCTACCTTAGGCTTAACTGTAGGAGAACTGTCAGGAATGTCTTGTAAAGCATCAGGTCCATTATCTTCTTGAAGATATGAAAATGGAACGGAGAATATTAGAGAAATCAAGACAAGAATATAGGTAATCAGATTTATGTTAATCATGATCTTTGATCTAGTATGGTATTATATTCTCACATTAATAATTTTTTAAAAAGATTTCCTAAAAAAAAGTTATTTGAAAGTAGTGGAAGTTAGTTCTACTAAACGAGTTCTTCGTTCGCTTTCTATAGACTTGGAATTTAATAAGCTATAATTGTCTTTTGTGAAAGAAAACTTACAATAAAGTAGTAATTGCCGAAAAATTTCTACATTATCTATGTTGTTATAAATAGATAAACTATAACCAATTCACTATTATATTTCTAATATATATGTTCATTACATTTAACTACCTTATTGTTCTAACTTCTTTAGCTTTATTGATCATTTGTATTAAAACTCTAGTTCATACAAATACCAAATTAATTGTAATGTTAAGAGATAATCTTATCATTCTTTATTAAAAAGGTTTTCATTTTGAGATGAAAGGCAATA
>DASVEV010000123.1:0-5059 GCA_036380415.1 Nitrososphaeraceae archaeon | reverse complement strand
GAATCATCTATTTCGTCATGACTATTTGCTATTTTATCTTTTAATATTTTACTTTGAAATTCTAAAGATGTTCTGTCACCGCTTAATTCAAAATGGTATAAATTACCTAAATTCACATCTCCAACAAATAGATCATTCTCGTATTCTGATCCATACAGTTTAGAAGTTAAGAATTTTATAGCACTTGGTCCTACAGATTTTTTCCAAATAAATTCAGGGGGACTATAGTATCCTTTTCCATTAAAATCTACTAAAATAGATGGAGAAGGTTCTAACAATATTTTCCCCATTTTATCTCCCTCTGGTTTCCAAATACCTTGAACTTTTGACCAACCGCTATTAAATCCAGGCATAACTAAATTTATTTCGTCACCAAAGAATGGGCCATTTTCAGTATCCCATAAATTTCCAGTAATTGGATCCCAATCTATACCAAAACCATTTCTAATTCCATAAGCATAATACAGATTTTGTGGATAATCATTGCCTATTATTCCATTATCATGAACAATATAGAAATCATTATCGTTATTATTACTACTAATATCAGCTAAATTTATACGAAGTATTCCACCTCTACCATCTGGTAGTTTACCATCCAAATCATTAATTGCCTGATTTTTGTATTTCTTGTTAAATGCACTAGTCAAATCACCTACAAGTATATACAAATTGTTATCCGGACCTATTTCAATTACACCTCCAGCATTATGTGGCCCTGGTAAAGATGGAATGTTTAGAATTAGTTTAGGATTAAGTAGTTTATTATCTTTAAACTCATATCTATAAATTCGATTTCCTGCTGGTTCTACAATATTATTCTTATTTTCATCACTTCCATCTTCGCTTGTTTGTGATTCCGTATAATAAAGATACACATAAGGATGTGTTAGCGATCCAAATATCTTGTTATCAATTGCTATTCCTAATAATCCTCTGAATCCATTAGTTGAAACATCTACATCTAAGACTGGTTCTTCAAGAATTGTTGAATCATATACATTTACTAAATATACACGACCATTGTCTCTATCGAGAACCAGGATATTTTTTTCATCTAGAAAAGCCATACTGCTACTTTCAAAATTTCCTATCAAAATTTGCTTTACCTTAAAACCTGAAGATAGTATTTCAGGCTCAGCAACAACAGTATTGATGGTAAAGTGAAGATTAATCGTTAAGACTAATAAAAGATAAACAGAAATGGAATTGACAAACATCTTTTACTATTGCTATGTTAGATCAATTTAAATATAATTTTAAGAGGCAAAAAGTCCTTCATTCAGACAGGCATGGTTCTCTTAGCATTCAAATTAATAGAATACTATTATCAAAATTGTAAGTGTTGTCTTTTAATAGTTAATTCTATTTGTGATATTGAACATTGAAACCATGACCATTCAACTCCTGACGAGAGATTCTCACAAATGCTATTAATCTATCAAGGTTTGTGCAATACAACACACTTGGATATTATTCATCTTTTTCTTCTATTTTTATCCTCTTAGACGGTCTATATTAAATTCAGGATTACCATATTCGGACACTTTTGATTTTCTTCCATGTACTTTTTTATGATTTTCTAAACGTCTTTTATCTTCAAAGTTCATATTGCAGATTTTACATTTGAAAGATGCCATTTATTATACACAGACAAATAGTTAAAGATAAAGATTGATAGGAAATCCTTCTACTTGTAGATAAAATATCTAAAAATTACTAATATTAAATTTTGTTAGGTATTGAACACTGAAACCATGGCTATTCAACTCCCGATGGGCCCGTAGTTTTCTAGGGCCCACTACATTTCATTAGCATAGAGTTTATCTTTTCATTTCATTCAATATTATAATTTTAATAATAATGCTTTGGCATTGCCTATGATACTTTTAGACAACTCTACAAAGAAGCCTAGACTCAAATAAACCAGCAGCTTAAATAAAATTTTACCACCCAAAAATCTTTAATCTTTTTATTTTTTATTGTACATATATTATTGCACATCTATACTATCTATTCATAGATGATGTAAACATAGTGGGTGTTATTGCGGCTCCTAATTTAACACCCATTTTAAACACCTTTAGAATCAACAGAACCGTAAATTTTAATTTATAATCTTAATACGGAATATTTTAAAAAAATAAGTTCTAATCAAGCATTGTTTACAATTCAATTAGATGGAGAAATGACTGGAAAGAATCCAATAACTGGAAAGAGTAACACATTGACGAAAATTAGTGGACTAGCACTTTATAATAGTAGAGCTAATCCCATAAACTTGAAGGCAGGTAATATGGCTGCATTAAGTACAACACTGTCTAAATAAGAAGCCATAATTTTTTTTATTTTTTTAATACAATTTACCTGTCAATTCACGAATCATGAAAAGAATATAATCCATAGTATTTTCCTCTTAACAATAAATAGACACTTCATCTTTTAGCATAGCTTTTTTCATTTTGTTTCTAGCTATATCCCTATTTTCATCCAGTTCCTCGATGATATTATCTATTAATACTTCTTTATTCTCTTGGTTCTTTTTTGTATCGGCTGCTGCTTCTTTATATTTCTCCAAAGTCCAATCTATCAATTCTATAATCTTTTGATGACGTTCGTTATAGGTAGGATGCAAATTAGGTCGTATCCTTTTTTGATGTTCAGCTTTAATAGATAGCAAATGATTTTCAAATTTATTTGTTATTGTATTTGTAGCCATCATATGTTCTTCATTTTTATTACTATTGTTTTAATTTATCCACGGGTCAAGATTTGGCAATTTTTACAAAATACACAAAAAGGTTATTTATCAATTTGATAGATACATTAAGAGAGGGAGAGAGAGGGAAAGGCTAGACTCCTACGGATACAAACATTTAGTTATTTAATTCAAGTAATTGAGATTATAAAAATAACAACAACAAAAAGTTTAGAATTTGTAACATTTTTCCGCATTATTTTGAATAATATGATTAGTTAATAAGAAATTTAATTGTCATTCCCTATTCTGCTTTATAGAATATCTTATTCTACTATTATTCGCAGTTCAAATATATTTTTGTTTGAAACAAGAAATATGCACAAGTCAGTAGTTTTTACCTTTGGAGTTTTGATAACTTCATTGGTAATGTTATCAGTAATGCCAATCGTCAACAACAACAATAGCATTTTAAATGCAGCAATGGCTCAAGAATATGACAAATATGGGGATAGTTCTTATAGTCAATACCCAACCGATGATAAGAAATATGAGTGTAGAACAGGTCCATTTGAAGGCTTTTTTGTAAGTTCTGTTGAATTCTGTAAACATGTTAAATTTGAAGATAAAAAAGATAGGGATAATAAAGTAGGTCCACAAGGTCTACCAGGAATTAACGGAACGAATGGAGTTAATGGAACACAAGGTCCACCAGGAATTACACAATTAAATAATAATAATACATATACTATCATTGCACCTATCATTCAATCAGAGGTACCTGGAGGTGACGATCCAGATACAGTTGGAGAAGGGTTTGCAGTATGTGATATTGGAGATTTTGCAATATCAGGAGGTTATATCTTAAACGATCAGTCACCAAATACAGATAATGGAGCACTATTTTCTGTAGTTACTGACTCATTATTGGGTGATAATACCTGGAAAGTTAGGACATTTAGTACAGGGGCAGACATAGATGTTGGTGGTAATGTCACAGCAAAATGTTTTGACAATCCACCACCACATTGAGATATGCCTTAACTTTTTTTTATTTTTTATAATATTCGAAATTTATCTTTTAATCAATAATGGATTTCAATTGTTATCTTCATTTCAAAATATATATCTAAAAAATTTTTGAAGGTTCACAAAAATTATTCTAAAATAAGTTTCTAACGATAAAAGCTATATACAAGATTCTGGTATCTCTACAATAGACTCCTCTTTTAGAACCGCTATCGGTATTACTCTCTCCTGAGCAAATTTCTAACGAATTCACATACCTTATATTCTAAAACCAATTTTATATTTTACTTTGTTAGTTAACTTAAACTTTATCTCTAATACCTTGATAGAAGGTATTTTATCAATTCATGATATAACGTGCTTTTCCATTGTGTGTTATAATTTTATTATTATTGTTGTTGATATCTCTTAGTTATTTCACTTTAATTGTTGATACAATCTTCTTTAACCTTTGTTTATATTTTAGAACATAATTATAAATTATAGCTGGATATTTTGGATGAAGTTCATTTATTTCATCATAGCATTCTATTTCTCCTTTACATTTTAATTCGTATGGAATTCTATTCCACCATCATTCTTCTTCGTTATGCATAACAGTTAACAACTTAATTAACATTGGCGACCTTTAAATAATCTTCTAGTAAAACTTGTATACTTTACCGTATTCTATGTTATGCTGTAAGGACTATATACTGGAATACTGTTGTTGTTGAATGTTATATATTAGTGAACGTTATTACGCTATGATATAGTATAATTAATTAACTTCAAACTTTTAATGAGCGTTTAATAAGATTTTCAGAAATTTATTAATATCCTTTATATCATTTTTTTTGTACCATAGGCAAAATTATTGAAGTCATTTGTCATAGTCTGGATAACATCTGTAAACCAATTCATCTTCTTATTTGTTTGTTCAGATTAGGACAATTAAATAATTTACCTCAAACTATTAGGAAGTGTTAGTCTAGTGTATGCTAATAACCTCACTGATGTTACGATGGGTACTTCTATTGCTACTTGTGGTTCAAATGAAAAAGTAATATGAATTCACATACTTTAATATTTCACAAATAACTTTAAAATAAGTTTCTAATAATAAAAGCTAAATACATGGTAGTAGTATTTCTATATTGGACTCCTCTTTTAGAACCACTATCGGTATTATTCTGATGTAATCATTTCTGCTAAATATATATACAAATATACCTCATTATTATGATTATTCAATTTTAATTTTCTTTGATTGTGAAATATGAAACTTATTATACCACAATAAAGCTCCTGAAATTATAATAAAATCTGTTATATAGAAGAGCTTCCAAAACC
>DASVEV010000122.1:0-13357 GCA_036380415.1 Nitrososphaeraceae archaeon | reverse complement strand
AGGAAGAGGATGATGACGAAAGCAATAGAAATACTAGCCAGGAAGAGGATGATGACGAAAGCAATAGAAATACTAGCCAGGAAGAGGATGATGACGAAAGCAATAGAAATACTAGCCAGGAAAAGACAAGAGAAGTATTTTTAAAGAAATCAAATCTACTATCTACGAACCAATTAAGTGGCGATAAAACAATAGGAAATTCGATTGATAATGAGAATAATAAATTAATTTCTCAGTTTTCTGAATTGAATTCTTCGTTTAGATCAGACCTGCAAATACCGTCTGTTGAGGCGAATTCAAAACTCGAAGATAGAAAACCAATAGCTAATGCAGGATTGGATCAGGTTATCATGAGCGATCAAAACATTGTTTTGGATGCATCTGCTAGTTTTGATCCGGAAGGTAAAATGAGTAGTTATTTATGGAAACCAATAGAAAATTCAGAAGATAATCCAAACACAAGTAATTCAATGATTTATTCATTTCCAATTCCCGAAGATATGGAGGGAAACACATTAGAATTTAAGCTAATGGTGATGGATGAAAATGGTCAGGAAGATACTGATACCGTAAAATTTTTGATAAATGAGGAGGATAAGGAAGAAAGTGAACCGTAAAAAAAATATTAAAAATAATGCTATATTTTAGCAAAACTTAAATTTTGTTTTTATTGTATTATTATAGATAAAAAATTCCAATACTATATCCTAAATATACCGGTTTTAGTGCAAAGTTATTATTAGAAAATGGGAAATCATTTTCGGGAATTGGATTCGGATATCCTAGTCAAACAGCAGGAGAAATTGTATTTAACACTGGCATGGTCGGCTATATAGAAAGTCTGACAGACCCATCTTATAGTGGGCAGATCTTAAGTATGACATATCCTTTAGTTGGTAATTATGGTGTTCCGGACAAGAATATTCGTGATGAATTTGGAATACCAAAATATTTTGAATCTGAAAAAATTCAACCTAAAGGACTTGTTATTCATTCTTTATCGAATGTGGCTAGTCACTGGAGTTGTGTGAAAACGTTAGATGAATGGTTATACGAAGAAAAAATACCAGGGATATATGGCATTGACACACGCGAACTAACAAAAATAATTCGTCAGAAAGGAGTAATGATGGGAGTTTTGACAGTATCTGATAAACCAATCGATAAAATTGATTTTAGGAAAATAATAAACTTAGAAAATTATAATACAAAAAATTTTATGTCATCAGTTAGCTCCAACGATGTAAAAATTTATGGTGAAACTAATAATGAAGTTTTAGTCTTATTAGATACCGGAGCTAAATACAGTATAATTAGACACTTATTAAGAATAGGTTTTAAAGTTGTTCAAGTTCCATGGGATTCAACTTATGAAAAAATTTTATCTTACAATCCTGTAGGAGTTATAATAAGTAATGGACCGGGGGATCCAAAAATGTGTAAGCAGACAATTAACACAGCTAAAAAGCTCATTGATACGTCTATACCCACCCTCGGAATATGTTTGGGAAATCAAATACTTGCGTTGTCAGCTGGTGCAGATACGTATAAACTAAAGTATGGACATAGAGGACAAAATAAATCGTGTATTAATAAAGAAAATAGTTTATCTTATATAACGAGTCAGAATCATGGATATGGAATTGATCCTACAAGTCTAACTTCAACAGATTTTCAGCCGTGGTTTTACAATCCAGATGATAAAACTATAGAAGGTATAATCCATAATAGTAAACCAATAATTGCCGTCCAATTTCATCCAGAAGCATCGCCAGGCCCCAATGATTGTAATTATGTTTTTGATAAATTTAAAGAAATTGTTAATTTAAATAAGAGAGCAAAATTACCTAATAAATAAACTTAAATATCAAATTAAGAGGTGAAAAAAATTCCAAGAAGAGAAAATATAAAAAAAGTTATAGTACTGGGTAGTGGTGCAATCAAAATCGGAGAAGCAGGCGAAAGTTAGGATTCTAACCGCTAATTTGACTACTCTGGTTCTCAATGTCTCAAAGCTCTCAAAGAAGACGAAGTAAAGACCATTTTAATTAATCCCAATATTGCTACAATTCAAACAGATACTAGATTCTCTGATGTAGTGTATTTATTACCTATTACTAAAGAATACGTTTCCAAAATCTTAGAAATAGAAAGACCCGATTCTATAATGTTATCATTTGGAGGACAAACGGCACTTAATTGTGGAACCGCATTATTCCAAGATGGAATATTGAATAAATATGGGACTAAAGTTCTTGGAACACCAATCGAAGGTATAGAGAGAACAGAAGATAGACAGCTCTTTAAAGAAGCAATGCAAAAAAGTAATGTAACTGTATTACCTAGCTCACCGTCCTATTCTGTAGAAGAAGCAATAAAAGTTGCAAAAAATATTGGTTATCCAGTTATTGTAAGAGTGGCATATACCTTGGGAGGGAAAGGAGGAGGAGTAGCGCACAATGAATATGAGCTTCATGAAATTGTACATAGAGGTATTTCTTTAAGCATGAGTAAACAAGTTCTAATTGAAAAATATGTTGGTCATTGGAAACAAATAGAATATGAAGTAATGAGAGATCACAAAGGGAATAACATAATCGTTTGTAATATGGAAAATATATTAGCTATGAAAGTGCATACTGGCGATAATATAGTAGTAGCTCCGTCGCAGACACTTAATAATTATGAATACCATATGCTACGTTCAGCCGCTATGCGGGCTACAAGTGAATGTGGTATAATAGGTGAATGTAATATTCAGTTTGGTCTAGATCCTGCTTCCGAAGATTATTGCGCAATAGAAATAAACGCCAGACTATCGAGATCATCTGCTTTAGCCAGCAAAGCGACTGGTTATCCTTTAGCATACATGGCTGCCAAATTGGGACTTGGTTATACTTTGGATGAACTAATTAACAAAGTTACTAAAAAAACTACAGCTTTGTTCGAACCTTCTTTAGATTATATTGTAGTGAAAATGCCACGATGGGATTTCAATAAATTTGATAAAGTGAATACTACACTTGGAACTGCAATGAAATCTGTTGGTGAAGTAATGGCTATAGGAAGAACATTTGAGGAAGCAATCCAAAAAGCAATTAGAATGTGTGATACCGGGAAAATTGGAATTGTTGGCAATCATAGATTAGAAGAAAAAAAAATACAAGAATTAGAAAATATAGAATATTCGCTTTTGAATCCTAATGACAATATTTTATCAGATTTAGTTAAAGCAATTTATTTTGGGATGACAATTGAAAGGATAAATGAATTATCTAGTATCGATCCATGGTTTTTAAACAAAATCAAAAATATCATAGAAATGGAAAAAAAATTTAAAAAATCACCTAATAACTTTCAAGAAAATCTTATTCGAGAAGCAAAACGATTAGGCTTTTCCGATCAACAATTAGCTTACTATCTCAATTTAGATGAACAACAAATGAGAAATCTTAGGAAAAGTTTTGGAATTGAACCTGTAATAAAACAAATTGATACCCTCGCTGCAGAATGGCCTGCCCAGACCAATTATCTATATCTTACATATGGTGGAGATTATGACGATGTCAAAATTAAAAAGAAAGGTAAAAATGCAATAGTTTTGGGAGCAGGTCCGTATAGAATTGGAAGTAGTGTTGAATTTGATTGGGGCACGGTGAATATGGTTATGGGTTTAAAAAACAATGGTATTAATGAAGTCTCAATCATCAATTGTAATCCTGAAACCGTTTCAACAGATTTTGATGTTTCTGATCGATTATACTTTGAAGAAATTACTTTGGAAAGAGTCATGGATATTTATGAAAAAGAGAAATCAGATGGTATAATAACATGTGTAGGAGGTCAAACTGCAAATAATTTAACACAGAGTTTGGCAAAGAGTGGTGCAAAGATAATAGGAACTACGAGTTATGATGTCGATAGAGCCGAAGATAGAGAAAAGTTTGGAACACTTTTAGATTCGTTAAAGATTAGACAACCTCCATGGAAAAAATTTACAAATCTAGCTGAGGCAAAGACTTTTGCGGAATCAGTTCAATACCCTGTATTGGTTAGGCCTTCATATGTTCTTAGTGGTGCAGCTATGAAAGTGGTCTGGGACGATAAGCAGTTAGAAAAATTTATAGAGAATGCAACTGACGTAAGTCCAGATCATCCAATAGTAATAAGTAAATTTTATCAAGATGCTTCTGAAGTTGAAGTCGATGGTGTTGGTTCAAAAGATAAGATAATTGTTGGTTCTATAATAGAACATATAGATAATGCAGGTATTCACTCGGGAGATGCAATGATGTGTATACCTCCATGGAGATTAACAAGAAATATAATGGATATAATAACAGATTATTCTAATAAAATCGTAAGAGCGTTGAATGTTTCAGGTCCTTTCAATATTCAATTTCTAGTTAAAAATGAAGAAGTTTTGGTTATTGAAGCGAATATAAGAGCATCAAGATCGATGCCATTTGTTTCAAAATATGTGGGGATAAATCTTATTGACTTAGCCGCAAGAGCGATGTTGAATAAGCCATTACCTAATATTCATGAAGAATTATGGCTGAAAACAAGTGGATTTGCTATTAAAGTCCCTCAATTTTCATTCATGCAATTAGAAGGAGCGGACATTGTGCTTGGGGTTGAAATGCAATCTACGGGGGAAGTAGCATGTTTTGGAAGAAGTTTTTATGATGCATTAAGTAAAGCGTACATAGCAGCGGGTTATTCTTTACCAATAGAAGGAACTTCATTAATTACCATAGGAGGACAGAAAAATAAGGAAAAATTACTGCCAGTTATATCCCTTATGACCTCAATGGATTATAAAATCATGGCTACAGAACATACTGCTGATTTCTTAGAAATGAAAGGAATTAAAGATATTCAAAGAGTTTATAAAATCAATGAACCTGAAAGAAAGCCAAATATTATTGATTTTTTATATCAACATAAGATAGATTTTATCATTAACATTCCGTCTACTTCTACAATGGAAAAATACCTGAATATGTTAAATGATGAATATTATATTAGAAGGAAAGCTGTAGAAATGGGAATTCCAGTGATGACTACATTTGAGGCAGCCTCGTCATTTATAAAAACTCTCCAGTGGCTACAAACAAATTCGCCTACTATCGAACCTCTTAAAAAATACTTAAAGATAGATAATTAAGTAATTTAATTAAAATAAATCTTTTATTTCATTAGTCTCACCTATAAGCGATCCTTCTAAGGTGAACAATAATCCTGAGAGTATGGCATCTTTTTTTATTAATTGCCTCATTAGTGGTGATATAGAGCTAGACTCTTTATGATAACTTAAAGAATAAAAATATTTGTTAAAAGTAGGAACAATTATTATTTCTATTGTACCTTTTGTTTTCAATCCAAAAATAGATTCTTTCTTTACCTTTAGATATATCCATAATCTTTTTCCATGAACAACGCTATTGGAATTAATAAAAATAGGATGTATATGACCCATGATAATTTTGTTTATATTAAATTTTGTTTTTTCAGGAATTGTATGTCCATGAATTAACAATATATCATCAATAATTAATCCGCTGGAATTACAAACTATAACTGACTCAGGTGCAAGTAGATTTATATTTACATCATGGTTTCCTGGAATTAAAAATATATCCTTATCTAAAGATAACTCTTTGAGAAAAATAGGTATTGTTTCCCATTCATTTTTTGTAATTTGTGTGATAGAGCTTTTTAGATCGCCCAAAATTACAATGCCATTTAATGAATGTAAAGCTTTTAATTCATCAATTTCTTTTAAAATATCTCTTGCGATCCCATGAGAATCAATATTTATACCTTTTTTTATTAGGTTTGTTTCTGAACCTAAGTGAAGATCAGATATTACTAAAAATTTTTTTTTCTCACCGCCTTTCTCTACATATTCTAATAATAATGCTGCATGAGAATTTATGGGAGTGGCTTTAGTCACATCAATATTACTGTTATAATCTATTTATCATTTTCACATTATAATTCTTGTATTTACTTTTAACTTGAAAAGAACAAATAAATAATTCTGAGTCAAATATTGTAGTTTCTTAACTCGATAGGTTTTATAAATAAGTTAATTTTGTATAACTTAAGTTGATAATCAACGGGCTTGAGGTTTCATCAATGATAAAAGAAGAATTAATTATAGAAATACAAAGTTTAAAGAAAAGGAGTGTTTTTCCCTGCTTGTCTACTATTTTAGTAGGAGATAATCCTGCTTCAGCAATATATGTAAGAAATAAACATAGAGCATGCTCTGAGGTGGGTATTAAAACAAAAGATAATAATATACATTCATCAATCAAAGAAAAGAATCTTATTGAGTTAATAAAGTCATTGAATGAAGATCAATCGGTTCACGGAATCTTATTACAACTACCTCTCCCAGATCATATTAATCAATTTAATGTTATTAATGCAATTGAACCTCAAAAAGACATAGATGGACTAACGTATTATAATGCAGGCTTGTTACTAAACAAAAAACCATCCTTTATTCCTTGTACTCCATTAGGAGTAATGGAATTACTCAAATACTATAGTGTTGAATTAAAGGGAAAAGATGCAATTATAGTAAATCGAAGTATTCTGGTAGGAAAACCTCTAGCATTACTTTTACTCGATAAAGATGCAACGGTTATGATATGTCATTCTAATACAAAAAACCTTAATGAAAAACTAATGAATTCCGACATAATCATTACTGCAGTAGGCAACAGGAAATTATTTAAACTCACAGCTGATTTTGTGAGAAATGATGCTGTAGTAATTGATATTGGAATATCACGTGCAAATGGGAAAGTAATTGGAGATGTAGATTATGAAAACGTTTCTAAAAAAGCTTCTTTGATAACTCCAGTTCCTGGAGGTGTAGGACCGATGACGATAGCTATGCTTTTAAAAAATACAGTTCTTGCAGCCACTAGATTAATGAGTCGGTAAAAATAATGAAGAAAAATTTCTTAACAAAATATCAGATACGTCAAGAAATTTTAAGGATAAGAAACTCTCTTTCTGAAACTGAAATCGTAAGCAATAGTAATATTATTAGTAATAAGGTCATTTCTACAAAGGAATTTAAAAAAGCTCAATCAATTGGAACATACTATCCAATTAGATCTGAAGTGAAAACATTTGAAATAATTAAGTATTCATTAGCCACAAAAAAAACTATTGGTTTACCAAGAATTATTGACTCAAACAGAATTGCATTCTTTAAAATTATGGAGAATTCTTTTGAAGATATAAAATTAACAAAAGGAAAATATGGAATATTAGAGAATTTGATATCTGACTCAATTTTAGAAGAAATGGATTTACTGATTATTCCTGGAATTGCATTTGATTTGCAAGGAAATAGAATAGGTTATGGAAAAGGATATTATGATAGATTTCTTTCTACAAGAAAAGTAAGCTACATTATGGGGTTGGCATTTGAAAATCAGATAATAAAGAAAATACCTACTACTGAAAATGATATTCCCGTTGATGTATTAGTCACGGAGAACAGAATTATTTTTGTCTGAATTCTATTCAAGCCTTTAAACCAATATCTTTGCGGTAATATTCGCTATCTTTCCCCCAGTGTATTTTTTTTACTGCTTTATATGCGTCTGATCTAGCATTATTGAAATCTATTCCTATCGCTGTAACTCCTAAGACTCTTCCTCCATAGGTAAGGATGTCATTAGTATTATTGCGTATTGTTCCAGCATGAAAAATTTTAATATTGTGCCCAAAAGAAGAATTCAATCCATGAATAACGTTTCCTGTTTCATAATTTGATGGATATCCTTTTTCTGCCATGACTACACAAACTGCTGGGTTTTCATACCAATTAATAGGAGGTAAAGTGTGCAGAGTTCCCGAGATTGAACATTTAATATAATCAAATAAATCAGATTTCATTCTCATCATTATTGGTTGACATTCTGGATCACCCATTCGTACATTATATTCTAAAACATATGGTTTTTGAGTATCTTTTTCAATCATCAAACCAGCATATAGAAAACCTACAAATGGATTACTATTTCTTTTCATAGAATGTACAGTTTTTTTCATAATTCTATTTATTATATCATTGAAAAGATCTTCTGATATAATGTTGGACGGGGAAAAACTTCCCATGCCCCCCGTGTTCGGGCCATTATCATTATCATAAATTCGTTTATGATCTTGGGCTGAAGCCATAGGGATAATAGTATCACCATCTGATATCCCTATAAATGAAATCTCTTCACCAAATAGACGTTCCTCGATTACGATAACATCACCAGAATTTCCAAAATTCTTCTTTATCATTATAGAATCTATAGCATTCAGAGCATCTTCCTTATTATCGCATACAACAACTCCTTTTCCCGCAGCAAGCCCATCTGCTTTTATTACTAATGACTTATCTGTACTGTATACAAAATCTTTGGCTTTTTCAGGATCTGAAAAAGTATTAAACTTAGCTGTAGATATATTATGTTGTTTCATGAATTTTTTTGCAAAAGACTTACTGGCTTCTAATTTGGCTGCTTCCATGGTGGGTCCGAATATCCTTATACTATCTGACAATTCATTAACAATTCCCTTTGTTAATGGTTCTTCTGGACCCACTATCACAATACAATTATTTTTTATTGCAAATGATTTTATCTTTGAAAAATCGGTTATGGAATAAGAAAGATTATTTATTGTCCCTCCATTTCCAGGACAATAATATACCATAGCTACAGATGGGCTGTGCGATAATTTCCATCCTAATGCATGTTCTCTTCCTCCAGACCCTACAATAAGTATATTTGTTTTCAATTCGTAAGTGATATTAAATGTGATATATTTCTATATAATTTTTTAAAATAAAATAATAATATACCTAAAGTTTTTTCAATATAACCATCTATTCTTCTATTTTAAAATTTTAAGAATATCTTTTATGAGTATTGTAAGAAAATTAGAATATTCATCATCTGAAAATTTTATTTTATCATAATTATTATTCTTTAGCAATTCATTAAAAATCTTTAAATGTTGACATTTTTCTTTTCCAGAAAGCGTTTTGTAGTAATAATGTTTACATGAGCAATAATCTAATTCTGGATCTAACCAATATTCATTATTTTTTCCAACAATAGTCCATAATTTTCTTTCGCTAGGAACAAAATAATGAAGCTTAAGTGTATGGTTAATTAAAAAATCATTGGGAACAAAAGAATTATACATTAATAATATTCGAACCATTTGGATATATTAAATTATTTCTTTAAAAGATGTACTTTGCGTCCATCTAATTTTAATTTACCATCAGAAATAAGGTTTATTGCAAGAGGATATAACTTATGTTCTAGTTGTAATATTCGATTAGATAAATCTTCTTCTGTGTCACTATCGTAAATAGGAACACACTCTTGAATAATAATTGGTCCAGTATCAACATCATCATCTATCAAGTGAACTGTACAGCCAGAAATTTTTACTCCATAATCAAGCGCCTGTTTTTGGGCATGTAGACCCTTAAATGAGGGTAACAGTGATGGATGTACATTAAGAATTCTAAGTTTGTATTTGCTAACAAACTCTGTACTCAATATTCGCATATAGCCGGCAAGACAGATAATACCATTTGAAGGATACACACCATAATTCTTTAATACAGAATCTATTTCTTGATCATATTCCCAACCTTTTTTTCCATGACTTAAAATAACCTCTGTTGCTATACCGAATTTCTCCTTTGCAATTTTTAATCCAGGAGCCTCTTTTTTATTTGATATAACCACGCTAGGTTGTATATTTTTTAATTCTGATTGTGCATGAGATGATAAGATGGCGTTCATATTACTCCCTCTTCCAGAAATCAATATAGCCATTTTAAGCATAATATTTATTACTAAATGATCTTTAATGTACACTTCTTTTGAAGTTTGTGTTTATGGACTCATATAGATAATAGCATCTAAGGTAATCACTGATGATACATCACAAAGATCTAAACAGTTAATTAAAATATATGGTACAGAATAGCTTGTCATGCACTCTCGAATAAGATCAATGGATCATGGATTGTTACTAGAGAATAATGAAACAAGGATTTTGTTAGATCCTTCCAAGGTTGAGAGTAATGATTTTGTATTTATTTCTCATGCTCATTCTGATCATGTATATCGTAAACCTAGAAATAAATCAAAAATTAAGACTATTACTTCAGTAGAGACTGAGGCAATAGCAAATGCAAGAGGTTATGAAATCACAAATGCAATATATGAAGAAAAAGATTTAGAATTGATAGACTCCGGTCACATATTAGGATCGAAAGGATTACTAGCTTTCAACGAAATATTTTATACCGGGGATATATCAATAAGAAAACGAGCATTCCTTAAGTTACCTAAAAAAATACCTCAAGTCGATACTCTGATAATAGAATCTACATTTGGAAGGCCTGAATACATTTTTCCGGATCATAGAGAAATAATTCATCAAGCAAATAAGCTTATTTCGGATGCTTATGATAAAGGTCATCCAGTTATTCTCATGGGATATCCGTTAGGAAAAGCTCAATTGTTAACAAATTTTTTTGGTCATTGGGACCCTTTTTTTTCTTACGATAGCATAGAAGTAATAAACACGGTATATCGAAATATGGGAATAACATTAAGAAACACAACAAGCTTTACAGAAGCACAAAAAAATGAAAAAATAGATACCAAATACCCTTGGGTAATGTTAGCACCATTAATGAATGGAAATTCAAAATTTTTAAAATATATGAAAGAAAAATACAATACCATAACCATAGGGTTTAGTGGCTGGGCTTGTAGTCAGCGATATAAATACATGATGGGAATAGATCATGCCCTTCCTTTGAGTGATCACTGTGATTTTAACGAATTAATTCAGGTAGTAAAAAAATGCAATCCAAAAAAAATAATAACAATCCATGGATTTGCAGTAGAATTTGCAAAGATACTTAACAATATGGGATATAATGCCATGCCAATATTTCAAAAAACAAATAAGAATAAAAAAATAGCTAAAGAACCAAATCCGAGAAGAAAAAAAGACATTCAAATATTAGACTATTTTATTAAATAGGTTCCTTCTAGTTATTATATTTAAACAATAATACAAAGAAAAATAATAACTTGGTTATTTTTGTTCCTGTGCTCTAAAATACGGAATAACCTTCTTTCCAAATAATTCTATATTTTTGAAATATCCATCTCCCCAGAATCTTATTATAAAATGATTAGTTCCAGCTTTTATAAAACGTTCCAGCATTTCTATTACTTCATCTGCCTGTCCTACTCCTATAGCAGTCCTGGCAACACTATCGGGAATTTTTAATGCTGCTTTTTTCATCTGTTCCATTAGTTCCGGTTTATCCATTGTATATTCTGTAAAATATTTTCTAAAATCAAATTCAGAGTCCTGAGCTAAGTTATGAACTTTTAATAATTCCGGCTTATAAAGACTGACCTTAACTGCGTTTTTCATCTTGTTCCAGGCCTCTTCACCATCATCAGTAAAATACACATCCACATCATTTGCAAATTGAAAATGCGAAAGATCTCTACCAAAATTTTTGGCATGTTCATGAATTACATTAGCATGAGTCTTGAATAGTTCAGGAGTATATCCTATGGGAATCCAACCATCACCATATCTAGCACATAATTCTAGTGTTTTTGGCGCACCTGCAGCGATATACACTGGTGGTCGTGGTTTTCGTATGCTTTTGGCCTGTAAACATGCATTCGTTAATTTATAATATTGTCCACTATAATCTACTCTATTATCTGGATCAGAGTGAAAAAGTTTTTCGATTACTTCAAGTTGTTCCTTTAATTTAGTCACTGGTTTATTGAATTCTATTCCAAAATCTACCACATTTTGCGCTTCTCCTGCACCTATTCCCAACATACCCCTTCCATTCGTTAATCTATCCAATGTCACTGTAGAAAGAGCAATTGTTGATGGATGCCGTCTTATAGCATCTGTAACACATGTACCTAATTCGACATTCGTTGTGAGAGCTCCTATTGCGGCAAGCAATAACCAAGCATCATTCACAACGGCATTTTTCCATTGAGGAACATTTGTATGATCCATTGCCCAGATGGAGTCAAAATCTAGTCTATCAGCCATCTGGCACGCAGTAATTACCTGACTCTCATCCAATCCTAATCTAGCAACATTCAGACCTTGTGTAAACCCAAATTTTGTTTTCAATAACATTTTAACCTCCACATTTTGACAAATATGTTAAAGGATACTAACAGGTTATTTATAACCATATAAGGTAAAAAAAATTAGAGTTATATTTAACCATTTTCAGAAAATAGCATATAATTTCATTTTTGGCCAATAACAATTAAAGAAAACTTATATAATTTTTCTTTCTATTAGAATTAGATGTTACTCCCTTCTGAAATAGAGGCTAAATCCTTAATTCCTGCTATACGAGCCATGTTGGCAAAAAAATTAACTATTGAATATAAAATGAAGGAAGAATTCGTGGCTAAAGTCCTTGGGGTTACCCAGGCTGCTATTAGTAATTATATTAGAGGAACCAGAGGTGATACAGACCTTATTAATAAACTTTCATCTATTTTGGAGATCATGCGCAAAATCGACGATATTGCTCAAGATTTAGTTGCAAATCGTGTATATACTCCTAGCACAATGGCTAAATTCGTCGAGTTATGCAATTTTATGAGGTATTCATTTATTATATGTGATGTTCATCATAAAATGGAGGCTAATATTGATGAACAAGTATGCGAATTATGTAAAGATAACCTTATTGGCTCAAAATTTTAAATAAAAAAAGAATTTTTCCAAGGTTATTTTTTTGCATTCATAATTTCTAAAGTCTTCTTTAGAACATCTGATCCGCTTATCATTCCGATCACTCCAGTCTTAGCATATGATTCTGTAAATCTCTGAATTTTAGTATTTTTTAAAATTTTAGTTGATATGAGAAGCGGAACAGGATCATCTGTATGACTTTTTTTTATACAGGGAGTTGAATGATCTCCGGAAACAACTATGACAGCATTTGAAATTTCTAATTCCCTCAAAAGAGTTCCAAAAAAATCACTATCTATTTTTTCAATGTTTTGTTTTTTTCCCAAGGCATCCCCGTCATGTCCAAATTCATCTGGACCTTTAATATGTACATAAATCATATCGTAATTTTGTAATTTCTTAGCAGTAACTTTTGCTTTGGTTACATAGTCATTTACACTTCCTGCTTCAATAATTTCCATTCCTAAAATTTTAGAGATACCAATCTCTACAGGCATGTCCACTACGCAAGCAACTTTCATATTATATTTTTGAT
>DASVEV010000121.1:0-2923 GCA_036380415.1 Nitrososphaeraceae archaeon | reverse complement strand
TGTAACTATAAATGAAAACGTATACATATACATATGCATATATTTCTAGGACTTGGTTATTATAGTTGACCATCTGAATAAAAAAGAAAATTATTTAAAATAAATGATCTGTAACCTTAAAATAATAGAATACGTAGTTTAGAATTTACACTTTTATAATATCAAATGCTCTTTAAAATGGTTTTAGATGCTCTAAGGATAAATTTGTAAAGAGATTTAAGAAATTTAGAGCGTAAAGTAACATCCATTAAATAAATTTTCTAAATTATAATCTGGAGGAACTACAATCCAATTTAATCGAATAGTAATCTCTTAATGTATTCAAAATGTAAAATCCAAAAAAGTTAGATTTTAAAGAAAATCAAAATAGAACGGAAAGACCTTCATTAAAAAATGGTACTTTACAATTCTTTTCCGATAAAAAAATTAGTAATTAAGAAGTAATTTATTAAAATAATCCGCCGGTAACATACATTATGAATGTATAGAAAATACTAAATGCTCCAATCACAATAACCGAACCTTTTACCATGTCTCGCCAGCTGTAGACATCTGGTCCATTTCTAGTTAATTTCTTGTTTACCTTCATAATTATATATATTATACACCTATATTTAAAATATATCTAAATATTTAAAAATAATCAATTAAACTAATTTATTTTGGTTTATATCGGATTAATTTGTAAAATTTAGAAAACAATTCATTTATAATAATATTTAATTATTTAAGATTTAGAGATGTTATAATATAAAATCATTTTTTGTAAGAGTATCTGCTTTGTATTATAGTTACAAAGTTAAGATCAAATCTTTCATTAAGCTTCTTGACTTATTATTCAAAGGTCCAATTTGAATTTTCACTTGCTCGAATAGTCAACACAACTATTTATAATATTATTTGATATTATCTCAAAATAAAATATTTAAGTCAAACCTGATCATAATACTGCATTTTAATATTTAATAAAATATAGAGATATATTGTAGACCAATGTTGTTAGAATATTATTTGTTACGAGACATATAGAAAAGATGCATCAATAAACAAATACTTTTTCATATTTAAAATGAGATTCTTAATAGATTTATTTAATGAAATCAAAAAATCCAAGATACAAATTATAAATGAATAAAAGTTATTATCTACCTTCAGTTTGAATTAGTTGCAATCTAACCCTTTAGTAAAGCGATGCGTAACTAACTATTAAAAATTATTTCATAAAACTACTTCTCAGATACATATTGTATTGATTAGTTATACTTATTAAAACGTCAAGGATATTTTATAATTTATATTATATACACGTTTGCTGTAAAATTTATGAAATCACTTACAAGATGGCAAGACTTTAGTATTCTAAATAAATAATAAAAAGAGTTACAAGATTAAGAAAACTCTTATAAATGTCTAATTATAATTAACCATAGCTAATAATGATACGATATAATGGTTCAAAATTGTCTATTATTGCAATAATTGCAGGATTGGCGCTTGTCGGATTTACACTATCTTCTAATCAAGTATTCGCTGCTGAACCCTCAACCTCTTCAAGCGAGGGATTAACAAAGCCATTGTTGGCAATAGCTGCAGCAATCGCAATAGCAGGAGGTCTAATAGGTACTGGCAATGCACAGCAAGGTATTGGTGCTGCAGGAATGGGAATAATAGCAGAAAAACCTGAAAAGTTTGGACAGGTACTTTTCTTCTTTGTCATCCCTGAAACTCTTTGGATCATCGGTTTTGTTCTAGGAATCATTCTATTACTTGGTATATTATAGTAGTAGGAGTATGAATAAATCATGAGCTTGGATACATTCATCCAAGAGATCGAGGAAAGAAAAACAAGGAAAATTAACCTCCTTGATATTACTTTGACAGAAAAAAAAACAAGGATTAAGCATACAATGGAAAGTACCCTCAAGGAAATGCAACAACATTATGCAGATGAGGCTAAAGCAAAATCACAAAAGGAAGCAGCCAAAATAGTTGAGGCAGCAAGATTAAAGGCAAAAAAAATCTTATTTGACGCAATTAATGAAAATATGGATTCTACGTTTAACACAATAAGAGAGGAATTGAAAAGCTATAGTCAAAAACCAGATTATAAAATTACCATTAAAAAAATGATAAAGTACGCAAAAATGAAATTGAATAGTCAGGATATCATAATCCACTATCGTATTGATGACAATATCATTTTAAATGGAATGAAAATAATTACAGGTTCTCCAATTCAAACTATTGGAGGAATTTTAGCAGAAAACAAAAATGGGACTATGGAGATTGATCTGACTTTTGAGGAGCTCTTAAGAACCCATGAAGATGACATTCAGAATTTTCTTTTAGAGAGATTGATGAAGTAAGTATGGCTACGTCATCGTATTCAGCTTCGTTTGGCCGATTACAATCCCTATCAATAAATTTTATTTCTCAAAATATCCTTCAAAATTTACTGCATGCAAAAGATGTTGCTGAAATGACTCGGATTCTGGAACCAACTTGGTATGGACCCGAAATCGAAAGAGCTGCATCTCTTTATTCACTTCCTGAGCTTCTTGAAGTTGCCCTCAACAGACATATTGTTGAAATTAACAAAATGGCTCTTGAATCCACACCATTTAGCGGTAGAGATGCAATCAGAGCTTATCTATTAAAATGGGATATTCACAACATTGAATTAATTTTATCCTCAAAGATTATAGGTCGTGCTATTACTGAAACTGAGCCTTTCCTTGTCTCAAGTCGAAATTTTCCTGCTGGGATTTCAGCAGGAAATATCTCTCATGATGAAATGAAAATTATTTTATCACAGGCTGGAGTAGAAGGTGTTGTAAATCATCTTGTAAAATACAGATATGGAACCATATTGATGCAGCATCTTGATACTTATCAAAAAACAGGAGATCTTGGACCGATGATG
>DASVEV010000120.1:0-4950 GCA_036380415.1 Nitrososphaeraceae archaeon | reverse complement strand
CAAAGTTTTTGAATCCTTTGTAAGATTTTACTCTTTACCTTCTGGTAACGAATTTGACCCTACTTTGATTTTTGGTTTAATTTTTCCTATATTTTACGGTTTAATGATTGGTGATGTAGGATATGGATTAGTGATACTTCTGGTTTCTTTATGGGTAATCAGAAGAGTGCAGGATAAAAAAAGTAACCTGACCATTATGCCAAAATTTTTAAGAAATTTCGCCAAAACCATTCTACGCCCTTCACAGATGGTTAAGCTAGCTAAAGCTATGATTCCAGGTTGTATTATTGCAATTGTATTGGGATTTTGCTTTGACCTTTATTTCGGATTCCACCTAAATGGGTATCTGTTCTCATATTTGAATAACCAGTTTGGGTTAAACTTGCCATCTGATGGTGCATTTTTGAATCCTATTGGAACTTTTGGTCTGCGTAAACTTTTGCTATTTAGTGGATATGTTGGATTGGGTATGGTTTCATTTGGGCTTGTACTAGGGATACTTAACAGTATGAGGGAGCATCAGATAAAACATATTATTAGCAAAGTTGGATGGCTATTATTTGGTTGGGGAATTGCTCTGGTAGGCTTGGCGATGATAAATCATGAAAATATAAATCCCTTGCAGAATGTTCAAGGAGTTGGTTATTTTGTATTACTGTTTGGAGGAATAGGAATGATGTTTTATGGTGAGGGACTCAGAGCACTTATGGAATTGCCATCAATAATCAGTCACATACTTTCTTATACCAGGATTGTCGGAATATTGCTTGCATCAGTTATTCTTGCTCATGTTATTGATTTCATCTTCCTCAAATCTTTAGATAATTCAATAGCTCTCAGTATATTAGGAATTATGATCTTTTTGATTGGTCACACTTTTAATATTATCATTGGAGTGTTTGAACCTGGAATACAAGGAGCAAGATTGATTTATGTTGAATTCTTTTCCAAATTTTATCATGGAGCAGGAAGACCATTCAAACCATTTGGAAACAAAAGAAGGTTTACTACCGGTGGGTATGATATTGAAATGTCTAAGAAATGAAATTCACGTTTGTAACTTTTTATCTATGATGATACAACCATTAGTACATTATTATTTATAATTTACAAATGATTTGTGATTGATGGTCATACCAATATATAATTAAAGAGGTTGGTAGTAGTAGGTAATCTTAGGAGATGTAGCACAAATGCTATAGCACATTTGCAATTCATTTTTACTAGGTTGATTCAGCAGATATGACCTTGCAGGATCATAAAGAATAAAGTATTATTAATTGAATGTAGGTATTATAATTAGTAGTATATCGTCTGAGCTTTTCATGAAGTAATACATGCCATCAGAACATTAATCCACTTAGTTAGTTTTGATTTTGAGATTAAAGGCAAATGTTACATAATTTGCATTTATCTTTTTAATTCATCTAATATAATATTATTATTAGACGCTACGTGAAATGTGAATGGGGTTGGCCGGATTTGAACCGACGATCCCCAGCGCCCGAGGCTGGTATCCTACCAAACTAGACCACAACCCCCAATTGTTTGCATTTAAAAGTTGAGGTGAGTAACTTAACTAAAATAATAACAAAGATAATATATTGATTGATATTGCTAATTTATTTTTACTCTTTGAATAGTTTCTGAATCAATTAAAATTTTTTAATTGTTACTCAATCATAGCATCAAAACTTGATTTTAGAATAAATATCTTCGATATTCCATAACTGGTTATTTTTCGTTATTTTATTTATGAGTTTCTCATTGGCTAATTCTTGGACTATCATTGCTGAAAGAGGTAAAGCCCCGGTCGCACCCGGTGAATTGTAATTTAAAATGTGTAGTGATAAAGAGTTCTTTAACAATAATGTATCGGGAATAAAGTTACCTTTTTCGTCTATAAGTAATGACCTAATTCCAGCAGTACCTCTGGTATTAAATTTTTTAGTATCTAAAGCAGGTAAGAATTGTTTTACTCTTTGAATCATAATACGTTTTGACAAGGAGCCAGCAATTTCATTCGTTAGTAATGATAAGAATTCTCTATTGTAGAAAAGAGACCACAATCCTTTCTTAAATAAAATTTCTTTTGTTTTGGGAAGAAAGTTTTTAAAATTGTCAATTAAATTATATGAGTATGGTCCAAATACAGGGACAGCGTTTGGTCCGATTTCACAATGTCCATCTGCTTTTATGATCCAGTGGGGGTCTAAAAATGGAAAATTTTGTTGTTTTGGAACTGAATAAATACTATGAGTTGTGAGTTTTTCATATTCGTGAGGAGCCAGCCAATATTCACCCCTAAAATGTAAATCAAATAAATCTAATCCAATTTCAAATTGATGAGCAATATCAAGTGAATGACCACCAGCTGTATTAATAAGATATTTTGAATCGATAATTATTCTCTCTCTATCCTTTGTGACCATTTCAATTGAACAATTATCCTTCTGATGTTTAATCCCGATGACTCTATGCAAATTTAGTAACTTTCCCCCAGCCAAGAGGTAATCATTTTTTAAAGTAGTCGTCAATAGACCGTAGTCAACACTTGCATCTCTTTTACAATATATTGATCCATAACATCTTACATTTGGTTCAATAGTTCTTGTTTCTTGGTCATTTAAAAAGAGTATATCCTTTTCTTCTAATCCATTTTTTATTCCCCATTCAACATATTTTTTTAAAACTTTGATATCTTTTTCTTCCTTCGCTATTTCTAGAACTCCGTCTTGTTTAAAGTGCATCATTTTTCTATTAGAATATGTTTCCCACATATTATAACCTAAAAAAGATATTCTTGCAAAAATTTTTTTTTTGATTGGATCGTATAAGAATGGTGCATGTACCTTACCTGTGTTTCTAGAACTAGTGTGACTTGAAACATTTTTTTCACGTTCTATGATTAAAACATTTGCATCCGAGTTTACAGTTAAAAAATACCCTATAGATACTCCTAGGATACCTCCACCTATAATGATAATATCAAATTTTTTGCCTTGCACCGTTGATAGGCTATAATGAATATATAATATGATGTTATTGAAATTGAAAATTGATAATTTTCTCTTTTATAATGATTACCTATGAAATTAGGTGGAGCAGAGATTAAATAGAATATAAAAAATATTACATTTAATAAAAATGATGAATATTATTTCTTTATGTCTACCTGTAGTGTCTCTCCAACTTGAGGATTTCCCATCATTTCATATCTTCTCTTTGGCATAGTAATTTGAATGATAGTTTTGGGGTATGTTTTAATTACAGTTTGGGGCTGTGATCTTAAAATTGCTTCCAATAAAGGCTTGATTTGTTGTTTTACTTCATCATCTGTTACGGTTCTATCTACTGCTTCCAATATCATTTGTTGTTGCGATACTGTTTCTAATTCCACATCTTCACTCAAAGAAAGAGTAACGTTTGAACCATTATCAACTAGCTGTTTGATTTTGAATACAGTAGTAGTTGTTGTTATATTCTCCACCTTATTCTTTTAAATTTCTTCAGATATATAATTTTATTATGTTATTGAACAACGAGATAATTAGTTTATAGATAAATATAGTAATATATGAAAAAATATCTTTAGCGGTTTATATAGTATACATTATTCCGCCAGATACGATAGGTACTTGCTCTACCTTGGCAACTTCTTTAATTCGAGCTATTATAGCATTAAACCATAAACTGTCAATTCCTTGGCTCCATATTGTAAGTTTCTTGTATTCTCGTTTTACTCCATCATGAAAATAACCAACACAGTCTTCTGAAGTCATATTATAATATTTTTGACTAACTTCTTCTACAACCTCTGACGCATCGGCTGGCAAATACAAAATTGTTAATGTCGGGAATGGAATAGTATCGTTAGAAGATTCTATAGAACCGCTTTTTTCAGTCATTTTGATTAAAATAAAATAGGTGCTGTAATAAGAGATTTTCGAATAATACATACTTGTTTCTATTTATGTTATTAAACATTAGAGTTTTTATGATGACTATCTTTTTCCATTTACTAGAGCTAATATGGCTTCAAAATTTTGTCTAGTTTTTCTTTTCTTATAATTTATTAAACTATTCAATAAATATTTGTGATCTTTTATTTTAATAAATTTACATATTTTTTTTGAAATTAATCCCCCACTCAAAAGTAAAGCTTGACTAGCTGATGTAACATTGGATGGTTTTCGTTTAGTAGATGAGCTTTCAAAATCTATTATTGATATTTGATTATATTCAGAAACCATTACATGATTATCAATGCGAGTTAATTCTCCATGATCTAAATTTAAAACATCTAATCTATAACATTGCTCTAATATCTCATTAACCATAGTTATAATTTTTTTGCTGTTGTCAAGGTTAAAATTAGAAGGATCATCAAGCCAATCAGAAATCCCTTTTCCAGTTATTAATTCCATTAAAATTAAATCGTCTGTATTATCAATGATTTGAGGACCTATTTCTATTAGATTAGCTAATTTCTGATTTTTGACCTCATTCAAAGAGTCTTTTCTACGGGAGTCTAGTCTTCTTATTTTTAATGCCATATTTTTTTCAGAATACCCATTAACTTTCAAAACTATACCGGAATGCCCTTTTCCCAAAATCTTTAATTCACATACCCTAGTAGGACCTTCTAAGATAGCGTCTTTAACTCCAATCTTGTATAAATCACTTATTCTCTTGTGGTATTCATACAGATCTAATTTTGGATATGAAATTAACTTTGAAATTACTGGTGAGCTAATTTGCACTTTCAAATAAAATCATATCTTTAAATAAAAAATCGTGAATGAGCCGCTGGTTATCTATATTTTTTAATCTATTTTTGTTTATTTTATATATTTTAAATCCTTTGCATAAATCATTGATCAACCCTTTGGGGATTCCTAAATTACTTTTCTCTAATCCAATTGATCGTTGCAAGAATTTGATTGCATC
>DASVEV010000119.1:0-2624 GCA_036380415.1 Nitrososphaeraceae archaeon | reverse complement strand
CACTGCAGCTTTGAATATTTGGTTCTCTGCTTTTATTATAGTAATTTGAATTCCAGTAAGAGTATTCAATGCTTTATCAATGTCTGATCTAGCTATGGCATTGATAGCTTTATGTATATTATCTAGAAATTTAGTGGGCATAGGTTCTATTTGTAACAATTGTGATTCAATCTCTCTAACACCTGTTAGTGCTTCTTTGAGATTTCCATCAACTATTGCTAAATTTGCTTTCATCAAAGCATCCTTTAATTCAAAGATATTTACTTTCATTAATGCCTGAGTGGTGAGATTCATATTTTGATTTTGTTGTGGTGCTATTTGGTTGGTTGAATTGGTCTGAGCTTGTACGTTTTCTAGCAATGACGGAAGAGATAAGAGAGCAAGTGGAATTATCAAATAGATAACAATATTTTGATATTTCATTTGAATAAAAATGTAGGAGATTGTTTATATGAGTTATGAATAAAATCATTTATAAATTGTTTTTCTAGAATATTACTACATAAATTATATAACCCAAGTTTATTTATAGATTAAAATATTTTAAAAATTAAATAAAAGTAAGGATTATTCTACTAGTATAGAAGTAGTAAAGATTTTTGTCTAGGTATATAATACAAAATAGATCTTTATATTTCCACTGTTATCAATATTGATCATATATTAGTCTAGGTTCTAGAAAGTTAAGTTTGGCTAAAACTTTTCAGGTATAAAAAAGTAAGCTTTAATGAAATTGAAAGTTGTCAAAGCATTTATAATGACTGTGATTGAAGCTTCTATTCCTATAATTGCGAATGCAACTCCAGAAGATAAATCATTAAATGTATATTATCATTAGTAATAATGATAATATGGTTTTTACATTGGTTACATAATATTTGCAAATTACTTAAATATTTGATAAATCTTACCAGCTTTTGATTGTCCATCAACTACATAAATTTTACCATCATATGGATTTATTTCTATATCAGTAATTATCCCAAAATTCCTCCCTAATGTAACTGGTTCTAATTCTTCATCAACATCTGCCATTTTATCTACCAATTGTTCTGGAGGCAGATCCAATCCTGTTCTAGTTTCATTTAGATTAAAATGAAATATTCGCCCTTGTTTTACTGAACCTACCAAGAGATCATTTTCGTATTCTTCACCAAAAATTTTTGAATTTATAAATGTAATTGCTGTTGGAGCTATAGTATCTACCCACGTAAATACAGGTTCATAATATGTTCCTTTTCCGTTAAAAAGAATTAACTTGCTTTTATCAAATTCTTTATTTTTGAAATTTTCATATTCTGTAGATAATCCCAAAACTTGTCTCCAACCACCATTGAATCCTGGTAGAATTACATTAATTTCATCTCCATAGTTAGACCCGTTTTCTGTTTCCCACAAAATACCGGTTACTGGATCAAAACCAATACCAAAACTATTTCTTATTCCATATCCATAATAGAAATTTAAAAGGCCAGAATCTCCTAACGAAAAACCATCATCGTCTATAATTGGATCACCATCTACTGTTAGACGCAGAACTCCTCCACGTCCATCAGGTACTTGACCATCTTCAATATTTTGTGCTAAAGTCATGTATTCTAGATTGGCTTCACGATTAATGTCTCCTACAACAAGGTACAAATTATTGTCTGGCCCTAAATCTAGAACTCCACCGTTATGTGATGGTCCTGGTAAAAAAGGTAAATCTAATAGCTGTTGTGGGTTAACTAATTTTCCATCAATGAAATCATATTTGTATAGTCTATTTCCCAAGATATCGCCATTATCAATATCCTTTGTTTCTGTATAGAATAAAAATACTTTTATTTCATTATTCAAATTATTCTCTTGAGATTCCTCATTAGTAGTTGGATATTGGTTTGTAACAACTTTTGCATTCAAAATTGCTATACCTAATAACCCACGCTCACTTACTGAAGCAACATTCACATCCAAAACAGGCTCATTCAAGATTTCACCATTAAGTATTCTTTTAACCTGTCCTGTATTCTTTTCAATTACTAAAATATCATTTTCCCCTAGAAAATCTATCCCAGTTGGAAATTGTAGTTTATCTGTAAGTTGAGTTATTTGTAGATTTTGGTCATAGACCATTGGTGGTTCTTTCTCAACCCCAAACGCATCATTATCTAAATCATTACCTACAAAAATACACAGAGTAAAAATTAAGGGAATAACAATTCCAAAAATAAAATAATTACGATAAGAATAGTTATTTTTATTCAATCTGTTACAAGAATTATTTATAAATTTTTGATTTAAAAATGTTAGTTCAATTCTTTAGACTTGAAATACAAATTAATGATGAAACCTGTAATTATTAATTCGAAAATTTTTGAATTTAAGTATAAATTCTATAAATAGATAATAAAACTATACGCATAAAATTATTAACGCTTTTTTATTATTTGTTTAAGATCATATTCAAAGTATATGAACCCACTTATAGAATGGGGCCAATGGGATTTGAACCCTTCTATAAGGTGGGACCAGTTAAATCGATAGATCTCCATAGTTTTAGAATATTTTTTTTTATATCTTTTAGATTTCAATAGATACTTTACAATCTGTATAAATCAAATTACCTCATTACATATTAAAAA
>DASVEV010000118.1:0-4380 GCA_036380415.1 Nitrososphaeraceae archaeon | reverse complement strand
TAAATAATGGAATAAGAGGACGTTCATTTATCAGAACTTTAAGTATGTTTAATTCTACGGTGATAGGAACTGATTTTGTTTCTTTTAGTTCCTTCGCTGCTGTTGTGATTTTTTTAGTAGGCTTTTTAGAAGAACTTTTTGAACTTGTACCATTAGACATAGTTATTTAGTTTACCTTTCAATAGTAATAAAAACTTATTTTAATAATGTCAGATTAATTTTCTAATAAGAAACTCCTTGACCAATTCAAACCATATGATAACATAGAATAATAAACACAACAAAATTTAGAGAATAAAATTAGTAGTTTAATGGCAACATCTGGGACGGTCACATCTAGTATGGTAACATGAAAAAGTTTTGTTAATAAGATTATTTGTATGACATCCCTGGTTCTTTTAAAATAGAAACTAAGTCAGAAAAACTAAAAGGCTTAAAAAGCACATCTTGGCTTTTTATACCAATTGAATCTATCATACTGCTTATATTATCTAATGAATTGGTTGTAGTTAATATTATTCTTTTATGTGGTAATCTATTACGAATCTTTCTAGCAACTTCAAAGCCTGAAGTATCCCTGAGATGCGTGTCTACTATAAAGATATCATAGTCGTCGTTGTTGTTATCGTTGTTATTGTCTTCTCTACTAGAATGTATAATTTCTAAGCATTTGTTGTCATTTTGTACCACCTTCACATCGGATATTGAAAAACCATATTGTTTTGTAAAAAGAAAATAAAGAAACTGAATATCTGAGTTTGGTTCGGCTATAAGGATTCGTTTAGGTTTTTTTCTTTCTTTTTTTGGTTTTCTGTTGTGGATTGATTTAAATCAATCATTATTGTATGGTGTGCTAGTTCTTCAGATACTGTCTGTTGTACCTGATGATAATAATAAATAGCTGTTAAGTACTAGTTAGTATTTACCCTTTTATTGTAGCTATTAACTGATTGTTCTTCTACTGCTTTTATGTAATTGGTGTTTGTTTTTGCGCAAGCCTTCACATTATCACGTGTTTGTTGAAGTGCTGTATTGTATACTCTCATATTTGATGCTAGAGCATTGTTTATTAGATTGCTAGTATTTAATAGGTAACTTGTAAAGTTGTTTACCATTACTGCATAATTTTCTGCTATTCTTTGTGGATTATACATATCCCATAACCCGTTGGATGAGGAGTTTACATTACCACTACTATTTCTATCTACTTGTGATTGAAAAGAGCCTATTGCTTCTTTTTCTGCTTCAATAAAGTCAGAAGCTATATCTTTTATAGTTTGAATAGTTTGTTGTTGATATTCAGCAATCCTCTGTGTATATCTTGGAATCTCTCGTGTAGCTTCATCAGTTGTTCTTTTTACATTCTGTAAAGTGTTGTCTAGTGTCTTGTTTATTGCATCTTGTTGTTGATTTAAGGTGTTATTTGTTCTTTCATTGAAATTATTGTTATCTTTGTTAAATTTAGTTGTATTTTTTGGTTCATTTACAGCTATAGTTTCATTCGTTTTTTCTTCTTTTCTTGTTGACATGTATATATATACGTTACTAAAGTATATAAACTTATGTAACAGTGTCTTTTTAATAGTCATATTTTATTAATATTTGATATATTAATTGTATAATTGAAGGTAATATATTTATAATTACAATCATAACAAGTAGAGAGAGGCTTCAGCTAAAACCAATGATTATGATTGACAACATATAGCTGTTTTGAAAAGTGGGTGTTAGAATTGCCTAGCTTAACACCCACTAACATAATGCTCAAGCAGATTTCTTGATTGAATGATGGTGCATTATGACAATATAAGGTAGAATAAAAGAGTGTTGATTTTTTCAACAATTTTGATGCCGAAAACTGTTATCTAATAAATGTTTTCGTAATAAATCAAGTACTTTTTAAAGGAAAACATTCTAAATAGTAGTACCTAAGTAGGAAATTGAAAGGGCAGGTAGGTGAAATGAGTGAAAAGAGACGTATGTAAAACACTACAAGAAATCTCTATTGTCTTAGCCGGACTAGGTTTTAGTTAAACATTGACGGGTTATTCATCTTCATATTGCTCTTCTTCCAGTTTATCATCTTCCTCCTCCTGTTTATCATCCTCTAGATGATGAGTCTCCTCCCTCATTTCTTCTCTTTCGGTTTGATCACTATTTTTCTCTCTTTCAGTTTGAATTTTCTAAATATTATAAATTCCTCCCTTAACTTTTTTAAATTTACAAGATTGGTGTGTATCCATATTTTCCCATATTTGAAACACTTAAGATTCCGAATATGAAATATCTTCAGTACAACAAAAAAAATCTCGTCACTTTAATTTATCTTAATAGTTATGATTGAAATGGCTATATATTACAAAATATAAGGATTTAATATGTCAACCTCAATTAACTGGACTGAATTAGTTAGAGATAGAAAAGGAGTCAGAACTAAAGACAATAACCCATGTGGAAATATAATTGGAAATGATGAAAAAAATATAATAATCGAAGATGGTGCAATGCGTCAACACATTTACAAGGTTCCAAAATCATCCATAGAAAGCTACAATGGTGCTGAATTAAGATTGAACATTTCATATGGTGAACTCGAAACTGATGAAGTAAAAGATGATGATAAGGGTATGTTGGAATCGATTACAGACTCAGTCAAAGATAAAACTAAATCGCTAAAAAAACATATAGACTAAAATAGATTATGATAATCAGTGAATTATTATATCTATTATTATTATTCTAAAAAATTTCCTTTTAATTATTCATTTTAAATATTATTAAATTTAAAAAATATTATTAGTTGGATTCATACACATATCCAGCAAGATGGTCGGGAGTATAGCGCCACATGTAGTAGGGTGCTATTACAATGTTATATTTAGCTTTTATTATCATCAAATTTATCTTAAATTGATTTAACAATTAATAATTTTTTCTTAATACATCAGAGATATATAGTTGGACTATCAGAGTAACAAAACAGGAGGTTCATTGAGGCTCATGAATGTATACAACATGTCCTCTAGTTTGGTTTTTCAGTCCAAAGAACTCCAAACAGAACCTCTTGATATAAATTTAGACAATATAGTTAATATCTTTATTTGTTCTTTACCGGTAATTAGGCACTAGAAGACTTGTTATTTTTCTTATAATCTCAATTACTCGGATTGACACAACTAAACGTTTGTATCTTTACAAGTCTCCTTTAACATCTCTCTCCCTCTCTTAATGTAGCTATCAAATTGAAAAATACCTTTTTTGTTTATGCATTATGCCAAATCTTGACCCATGGGTAAATCAAAATGAAAAACATATGGCTACAAAGACAATAACAAACAAATTTGAAAATCATTTGCTATCTATTAAAGCTGAACATCAAAAAAGGATACGACCCAATTTACATCCTACCTATAATGAACGTCATCAAAAGATTATAGAAAGGTAAAAAAATACAATTTTATTTAAATTTTTGATTTAGTATCAGATAAAAGAGTCATTAGACTCTCTTTATATTAATTTGAATCCGTTACGAGGTCAATTTCTAATCTACGTTGTACAAATTTCCATTTATCATTTGCATCCTTCTTTAATGTATCAATATAAGTGCCAGACGCCACTACTTCGGGAGTTTTTTTTGCTTCTGTCACTATTAGGTACGATTGTGCGCTAGCCATATTATTTGGAGCATCTTCGATTATAATGTTTGTTGATAAATGTCTTTTACCACTCGCAAATTCGTTAGTAACTTGGTTAATCATATTTTTTAGTTCTGTTTTCCCTTTTGCTTCACCAAAAGGTGTGCTCCATACTCCATCATCTGTCCAACTGTTAGTCCACTCATCTATATTTTTATTATCAAGAGCAATGTTATGTTTAGCAATTAATTCTTGAATAATTATTTTATCATCAACAGTTATTATTGTTGAACTTGTTTGTTCATTCTTTGAACTACTTTGTTCTTTCTGTTCGTTAAAATTTTCTTTTTTAGAAGTGGTAGTTTGTTCATTTTTCCATCCTTTAGGCATTGTCATAGGTTCCAATTAATACAACTGATATTTAATTTAAAAGACTATTATCATTAATCCTACCTGACGAATTGTATTAAAAATGAATGTCAAGGTGGTCATTAACATCCAGGTAATTGAAGCCCACAGTAAATATTGAGCAAATAATATCGCCTAAGATAGATTAAAAACTGTTTAAGTTTATTTATTATAGAATTATTTTAGCTACATTTATCCGACGCTTTTTGGAAGCAATACAATTCAGCTATATGTTTACAGAACTCATTTAAGCATTATTATTAAAATTATAGTTTCTGAGGGGAATGAAAAGATAAACTCTATGTTAATGAAATATAGTGAACCCGAGAAAACTACA
>DASVEV010000117.1:0-18871 GCA_036380415.1 Nitrososphaeraceae archaeon | reverse complement strand
AACTATAATGTCCTTTTGAGATTCTACATAATTATCTGTAATTTCTCTAATAGCTTGTATTGTATTTTCCTGATAATCGTTAACGATTTGTGTATAACGTGGAATTTCTTTTCTTGCTTCATTAGTTGTTTTCTTGATATTGTCTCTAGTTTCATCTAATGCTTTATTAACTGCTTGCTGTTGTTCTCGTTGAAATTGTTGCTCTGTTGTTGTTGTTGAATGTGTTTCATTTGACTCTTCTTCTTTACGATCGTGTCTTTTTGTTGACATATATATATAATTAGTATACATGATAGCATATAACTAATAGTATACAATGGTGTGGATTACTAATAACATGCACTAATAATAGTAGTGTACATTGATGAGTTGACGTATTTTTGTCTCTAATTTTATATTCTTTAATAAAAAGTGAAGAAGGGATTTTAGATTTATCGGATAAACCGTAAAATTGGTTGACCCTAATTAAAATAAGATGTTACTGGACTAAATATTTGGACTCTATAATTTCTTTCATCTGTTACGTACACGTTTCCTTTCGAATCTATGTCTATTCCCGATGGGTGGATAAATTCTCCATCTCCTGATCCAAATTTGCCAAATGAAGTAAGAAATACTCCATCTTTATTGAGTTTTTGTATTCTATGATTCTCACTATCTGTAACAAAAATATTATCATTTTCATCTATTTCTATTCCTAATAAGTTGTCAAATTGGCGGTCATTATGTCCAAAAGTTCCAAATGTCATTACAAAGTTCCCATTCTTATCAAATTTCTGAATTCTTTCATTACCTGAATCTGTTACAAAAATATTGCCTATAGAATCAACCGCAACATCTGTGGGGTTGTTAAATTGTCCTTGTTTAATGCCATGGGATCCAATACTCTGCAAAAAGTTCCCATTCTTATCAAATTTCTGAACATTACTATTTTCACCAAAGTCTGTTACATACACATTACCTTGAGAATCCAGTCCAATTCCCCCCGGATTAATAAACTTTCCATCTCCAAGTCCAAATTCACCAAAAGATTTCAAAAAAGTACCATTAAGTGCGAATTTCTGAATTGCAAAATTAGGATTTCCAAAATCTGATATATACAAAAATCCATTATTTCTATCAATTTCTAAACTCACGGGGTTAGTAAAAAATCCTGGACTGTTTCCTAATGTCCCCCCAGAACTGATAAAAGTTCCATTATCTGAAAATTTCTGAATGATATTTGAATGACGAGCAAAATCTCCTACATATATGTTATCTTCTTTATCTACTGCAATGCCTATCGGCTGAATAAACTTACCATTATCAACTCCTTTCGAACCAAATTTAATTTTAAATTGATATTCCTCTGCCCCTTGTACATTATACGAATTAATTACTAAAAAAATTGACATCAATGATATTAAGCCTAATAGAAACAATGATTTTTCTATGTTCATTATATATTACAAAACATAGATATATTAAAATCATTACTCCTCAATTTGATTCTTCTCTATCCATACAAAGTAATTCTCTAAGAATCTAAAAAGTAAAGGTTATTTCTTTTTTTTATATTATTTACAAGATAAGCATTATAATTATTATAAGCAATTAAAAGGGATTTTAATGTAATAGTGATTAAATACTTCTTTTGTGTTCCTAAATCTTTTAGACAGATATATTTCATGTGGACCTCTTGGTATTTGTTGATCTTTTCATTCGAATTTTTGGCAACTTTATATTTATGTATCAATTTCAAATACTGATAATTATGACAGGATAAAGATTTGATTTAATTTTCACTTAGGAAGTTTGAAATTTAAAATTATTTTAATTTATTTGGAAAGATTGATATTATTATTAAGAATTATACTTATATCTGCTTGTCATATGCAATGGGAAAAAGAAGATTCAATACTCTCAAATAAGAATATTTAATATGTTACTAAAGTTATTGTATCTAAAGATTTAATTTTTTGAATTTGCAAACTGCTCAGCATTTTCCTTGTAAAATCCATTTTCATTTTCAACTTATCCAGTTCCAGGTGATGAATAAGGTTTTAATCCATAATCGGCAGGGTCATAATATTCTTCTGCTGGTATTTCAACAAATTCCTCATCCTTTGATGAGACAGAATTTATTGAGAGAGGAAATAATAATCCTACTAATAGCAAAAGAGTAATTTAGATAATTTTATTTTTATTTAACATTTTAAAGCCTAAGAAAATTGAATAAAAAAAGGAAAATTATTTTTTTTGATGTTGCTATTAATTCTTCTTATTCTGTCTGTCCTGCCTCTGTAGCAGCAGCATGTTCTTCTTCACTTTCAGAATGTCCATGCTCTCCTTTAGTTATTTCATTTATGCCTACTACAACTGTTGCAGTTGGTGGAAATTCCATATCTTCTTCTGTAGGATTCTTTAATGCAATATCTGTTATTATTGTTACATTGCCGCTAGGTATCAAATCAGCATGATATAGACATTGTTCTCCTGGAGTTGATAGCGGAGCTATATTCTCAAGAGTTGTTACTGTCATGTTTGGAGCAGAACCAATCAAGATTTGAATTGGAGTAGTACTATCATCTCCACAAGGAGCTTTTAAAGCAACATGTCCATTCAAAATGTGGTATGGTGTAGAATCATAAAGATGCAAAAAATCTCCTCCTGGAATAACCTTATCTTGTAATAATTCTGTAACTGAATCTCTCACAGTACTGGTTTCATTATATTCTTTTTCATATTCTTCAGCGGAATGGCCTGCCTCAGTAGTAGTAGCATCCTCTTCTGTCATATTTGACATTGACATTGTGTCATTTTGTGCGTATGATAGTGGAATATTACTAAAAATTCCTGCTACCACCGATAGAGTTAAAATCGCAATAATGCTGTATTTTTTTATATTTTGCATTAAATTTTCTTATAATTTTTTACTTTTATACTTTGTAGTACAAGCTTCGAATAATACTCCTCCAGAAAATGGTTATTTATTCTATATCTGTTATATTATAGACTACTAACAATTTGACCTTAAATTCTAAAGTTGTACCGGAATACATTTATGTCAATTATTGGTATTTTTCTTTGTTGTTAAGGAATTACAATAGTCCTGGAACATTTTATAATAAACCTCGATTACTTGTATTAATCGCAAGTATTGTTATTTCTCTTTCTGTCGTTCCGTTTATTCTACCTCACTTATTTCACCAACATATGATATACCATATTCTAATGCATCTTGTTGCATTGATAATATCTCAATTTCTTGCTGTTGTATCTATAATGGCATATCTCAAATCCAGAACAACTCGTATCTTGTTTATGACTTTGGGATTTGTGACTTTAGTTATTGCCGAATATGTATATTTATTGAATTCGACAGAAGATTTTCATGCAATGTTTATTCCTCAGGTTAATATTGAGCTTTCTCATTTCATCTTGTTAATAATGATTATATTCTTTGGTATTTCTTTTTTGAAAAGTCCTCAGGTGAAGCAGGTATAAAGTATGTCTACAATTAATCATAAGAGAAAAACAAATTCAAGTCAAGATAAAATAGTTAAATATGTTAATGAAATTCCTGGAATAAGATACAGAGAACTGTTAAGAAAGACTGGCCTTTCTAATGGGGTTTTATCTTATCATTTAAGATCCCTTGATAATTCTGGAAAGATTCGAGTAAATAGAGTTAATAATAGAGTTACAAGGTATTTTTCTTATGATGTTTCCAGCCATGAATCTTATGTAATTGGGCTTTTGCGACAAGAAACTACTCGAAAAATTATCTTATATATGCTAGAAAATGGAGCATGTGGATTTAACGATATCCTGACACATGCAAGAAAAGTTCCTTCTACTATATCGTGGCACATGGGAAGATTAAAAGCTGCTAATATTGTCAAGGTTCGTAAACAGAATGAATTTAATTATTATGAAATTGGAATGGATAGGAAAATACTTCAAGATCTACTATCTAAATACACACGTAGTTTTACAGAAAAGATTGTTGAGGATTATGTAGATATGATTAACGAATTCTAGTAGTACATTAATTTCGTTTTTAAAATCAAAAGAGTTTTCTAAACCTAAAATTATTAACTTATCAAGTCTGGCAGTTGGATTTTTGAAAAAAGAGTATTACAAGACAATAACAATCTTCGCAAACTCAGCATTCATATTTCAAAAAATACACGTTCTATATTAATTATATAGAACAGGATCCAGTCTCAGTTAATGTTCTTAAGAGTATAGCTACAAACGTTGTATCAAAAGCATTAAAATGGATTTTTGGAGGTTTCAGACTATTTTTTATTGCACTGTTCGTTTTCATTCTAGTCCATGATGCAATGACAGTTGAATCTTCCAATAAAGAAGAATGCTGTACAAAGTATATTTTTAGCATCGCCTGATTGTTGGTAAATAAATATGGGTGTCAAAGGCTATAGAGACAAAACCTCCAACACCCAGAAAAGATGACAATAGAGAGCTCAGGTTTTGGTATGTAAAATACAATATAGTAAGATAAAAAACTGTTGGTTTTAGAATTAATATTTATGACTTATTTTTATCAAAAAATAACTTTTAATAGTTGATGAAATATTGGATTAAACCAACTATAAGATAAACTATCTCATTTCAATACTAAATCTTCTCGGTTTAGAATAAATTTTTTTTCTTTCTCTAATAAGAGCTTTTAATTTATTTGTATGGTTTTTTGTCTAGTGAGCTAGACTAACAATTTGGAAGCTATCTATCTCTTTCTTTTAGGTCTTCTGAATTTAGTATCTCGGCTTGCATCATCATCATCATCATTCTACCACTCATAGTTTTCTTAAGTACATCCATACAAAACTCCAACAGTTTATTCTAAGATTGAATCTATTGAGGTATTATTATAAATTACAATTTTTGAAACAAAGAATCTGTAGGAGTATATAACCCAATTATATATGTTTATCGAAGAAAATCATTTGATTTATTCTACAATTATTCTAGTAATATATAAAAGTGACCCTTATTGGGTCACTCATGAAATGAAACTACTAAACAACCGGATAATTTATTTATCCATTTGTCTGTTTAACTTTATTATTTGAACATTAATAATCTTGTGGTACATTCGATGAATGTACAATATTATCTACTATTATTATATGACCATAAAAATCATCTATAGAAAATATATAAAAGTTGGGATCAATATTAACTTAAAATATTTACAAGTAAAAAAAATTTTGAGTTTTTAAATTATTACTTGTCTATTCATCCTCTTGATCTTCGTTGTCATTGTCATTCTCATCCTCATTGTCATTGTTGTTGTCATTGTTGTTGTCATTGTTGTTGTCATTGTTGTTGTTGTCATTTTCTTCATTCAAGTTTAATATTTGGTTATTTCCACCCGTGAACTCAAATGGTGATTTCATATAGTCAGCATTGAGCTGTACTAAGTTGCTTAGAGTTTGTTGAGCGTTCACATTATTTGCCGTTGCTGCTACGTGTGCATTCAAATCTAGAACTTTGTTATTTCCTCCTGCTAACTCAAGTGGTAATTTTACATCGTTTGCATAATAATTACCTATACTGCCTAGTGTTCGCTGAACATTCACATCTACTGCATCTCCAGGATTAAATGTAACATTTCGAGGTGAGAAGTTTACCAAGTCGACATCTGTAACTCTTGGTGAGCCACCTTCGAGAGGATCAGGAAGATGTGCATGATATACACAGATACCTGGTAGAGGGGACGCATGACCAACATAATATAATGGAACAAAGTCAACATGTGTTAGATTTGCTGATTCGTCGATATGACCTGCAATTACAGATACTATTGGTATCTTTGTACCTGGGTCACAGGGAGCTCTATATAGAAAATGTCCAGAAACAAAATTAGGACTAGAGTCATATAGCGGGAACACTCCTGCTGATGGTAGAGTTAATTGACTCAAATCGATATGTGTATTATCTGGTATAGCATCTCCTTGAACTCCTGCTTCATAGCTATGGCTTGCATATACATCTAAAGGCATCAAAGACAATGATCCTAAACTCAATAGTGTTGCCATCATAACTGCTAATATTGTAGATTTTTGTGGTAACATGATTTTAAAAATGATAATAGAATATAAAAGAAATATGATACATCAATAGTATACTACGATAGTTATTTATATTTAGAGAAAATTTCTAGATAATATTTATTTGTCTATTTTATATTCATATTATTATACAAAATGTAACCATCTATTTTTAACTCTGGAATGAAATGTTTTGGTATGAATAATAAATTATCCAAGTCTTCACCGACAATGTTGATAATAATCCTTGCTGGAATCGCCATCGTTTCTGCAAGTTCTTATTCAATAGATGAAGCTATGGCATTTCCTCATGCAAGTCTTATAATAGATCCTAAAGAGGAAGAGCATGCAAATGATATTAGAGTAGTATTAGGACATACAAATGAACCTGCTTATGGCAAGTTACCAGGCATTCATGATGGAAAACATAATCTAGAAGTTGATTTATCAGATGATGCAACTACATTACCAATTCCTAATGCCACACTTTTTGCAGATAAATACTATTTCAAAAACATAGCAAGTTTTCAACGTGCAGAAAGTCTTGAAGATGCAGATGCTATTGAACTAAATGTACCAATCAGTGCAGTATTTGGTCAACCTGGTACCTTCTATAATAGACAGGTTATTGATGCTGGCATTTATGGATATACAATAAGAGGTACAATTAACTATTATGATGTTGCACAAGTGCCATTAGAAAATGCAACAAAATTCTGTAGCATCCCAGGAGAAGATTTGACTAAATTTGATACTGATGGTTGGAATGGAAGTTATGGTTGTCCACAAAATATAAAAAGTATTTTCTTCCCACCAGCTAGCAAGTATCCTGATAATAATTATAACAATTATCCACCTCCTCAATATGATCAATATGATGATGGATATGGCAATTATCAGCAGCAGCAGCAGCAATACGACAACAACAACAACGACTATGGTTACGTAAAAGAGGATTACAAACAATATGACAACAACAATAACAACAACAACAACTATGATGACAAGAGGGATAATGGCAGAGATGATAAAAAGAATGATAAAAAAGACGATAGTAAGGAGTACGACAAAAACTATGACAACAACGACAACAACTATGATTACCAATACAGATATGAATACACTGATGATAATGGCGAATATGGAAACGAATATGCGTCATATGGAGAAGAATAAATACTAGCCTCCTATCTTCACTTAAATCCTCTTATTTTTAAAACTGAATTAATTCTAATATATATTGATTTTTAATGTGTACAAGAGACCCATATTTAAAAATGGAGATAAAAATTAATAAAAAAGTATATCTTCTCAAATGATTATCATTATTCTCACACTGTAAATCAATTCATACTAACTATAGATATAATTCTATTTTTATTTCATGTAATAGTTGAGTAAAAATAATTTTTTTCTTTTACTCAACTGTTACATTATAATGGACTTGGACTTAATGCTTGTCTGGCTATTACGAAATCATATTGGAGTAGGTGCTACCAATACAACAAAGAATTATTAAAAATGAAAAGCAATAAAGTTTGTGGAGTATTCGACGAATGTATACTAATATGTACTACAAATAATTTATATCAACAAAGTTTTTTATACCCTTTATCAGTAAGATCTAAAATGATACAATAATAATTTCAAAATTGTTACAGATAGCCTATTCGATAGTTGAACTAGACCTAGATTATATATGTTGTTTATTAGATAAATAATGTGAGAGACGTGTTGAAGATTATTTTTATCTCAGTTATATGAATATTATTTCAATAAGGAAAAATTATAAATAAATAATAAATAATAAATTTATTTATAAAGACACAAAAAAGAAAATAATTTTTTGTTATCCTAAACTCCCTTCTTTCATTTAGATGTCTTTAGTGGGATGTCTTTTGTGGCAAATTAAAGATTTTTTGCGTATTAGTTAGCATTATATCTATTAAATATTATTTGACATTGTAAATATTAAAATAAGTTATCGTAATAAAACCTCAAAAGGTTGTGTAAAGAAACTAAAATTGAGACAGCAAAATTATAAATCGTTATAGTATATGTTTTCAATTATACAATATGATGATACGGGATAGTTTATCTAATACTGTTTTTTCTCATAGTAACAGTAATGATAAAAATAATGCTGGCTTAGGAAAAAATAAGCAATGGGAGTTATCATCAAGAAACATTGTAAAGAAACCCATTAAATTTAACGAATTATGTCCTATTTGGTCTAAAAAATTATCTTTAGGATTAGATAGAGTAGACAAATTCCTGATTGAGAGGGATTCAAAGTATTGTATTGTAGGTGAAGCGTGGAAATTTTCAGGAAGATATAATGGATATTATTTCGCCCTTTTAATTCCGCTTGTTGGATGCTGGACGTGTATAAAATATGCGCACAAATTTGCAAAGATTTCAAAGAATAAAAATAAAAAAGAAGCTTTAATAAGAAGCGATTTTGAGCCTTTAATTGACTACTTTATGAAACATTGGAATGAAACACATCTGAATAAAAAATATTTAATAAACAAATGATAATACAAAGTAAGAAAGGAATCAGTTCACAAAAGAATTTTAATGATTGACGAAATTTTTTTAGGGTTCTAGCATTTTATTGTTTATTTTCAACGCTCTCTTTTTGGTATTGTAAAAATCTAAACATCTAAATAAAATTTTTACACAAAGTTTTTTAATTATTAGCAATGTACCTTTTTTGAGCAGAACCATGATTCATATATTGATCTGTACAATTAATTTGATTTATACTACACTTTAATTATCTTAGTCATTTCCAATTAGTTGAACAACAATTTTCCTTTCTCTTCCTCTTGTATCCATCTCTACAAATACAATTTGCTGCCATGTTCCTAAAGAAATTTGACCATTAATAAAGGGTATAGTTAAACTAGGTCCGATCAATGATGCCCTTACATGTGCATGACCGTTGCCATCATGCCATGTTTTGTCGTGTTCGTATTCAATCTCCTTGGGGGCTATTCTTTCTAACAGTCTAGGAAAATCCTTTTTTAGACCTGGTTCATATTCTATGGTAGTTATTGCAGCGGTAGAACCCACTATAAAAAGTGTGAGTATACCATTTTTCAAATGACTTTCTATTAGTATCCTCTCCACATCATTTGTAATATTTATAATATCATTTTCAGCTTCAGAAGTCAATGTAATGTAATTAGTAACTATATTTGATCTAAACATATTACTCAAGATATAGATAGTTAATTTAAGAATTTAAACAAACATGTAGATGTAAATAGCAATAAAAAGTCAATATACAACCTTCAAATCATCACAACCATATTATTATAATACTACTAGAAAACTATCACTTGCAAATCAAAACCAAAGATGTCAAATTCATTAGGATTACTGCAGGGATCAATAAAAGAAATACAAAGTAATACGAGTTTTTATCTGATTTTGTACCGAAGCAGAAGGAAAGGTTCATGGTTCCCAAAGCGATATAGTCCTAAAACAGGTCTCAGACCTCTTAGTTTATTAGATGCCGCTTCAGACTATGAGGACGATACGAAATGGTTTTCCTATGAGTGTAATCACTACCCAATGACAGCATAATTTAGAAGTTTGCAATTAGGATTCTGACTGCTTCGATACCAGTTGATAATGTTCTTCACATACAGGAAATTGTTGAGACGTAGCATTATTTTCAATATGTCTTGTAGCAGGGTTAGAACACTCTTTCTCTGTTGGATACCCATTTATTTTGGCATAAGTTGCATAATAACAGGTTTCCTCATTTATGGTGTTACTCATTTTTAATCTTCTTTTTCCGATCAAAAATCTAGTTAATAAAGATTTAGTTCTAATTCGTTAGTACAATAAAAAAGCCAGTTAACAAATTTTTTTTGGAATTTAAACTCATTTATCTGCTACTCTTTCTCTAGTGGTTCTTCTGTAACTAGTTCTTCTATAATCTTTCCAACACCATTGGATTGATTTTGAACTTGTTCTAATTTATCTCCTACAATTGAATCCTCCGTTGTAACAGTAGTAGTATTATCTACTTGGTCAATTGAGGTCTGATTTATCTGTGCAAAAGATGTTTGTAAAGGAAGTATTAAAAAAAGTGAAAGTAAAAATAATTTGTTAAACATTGTAACTATGTATCTTATCTTTTACTTTAACATTTTTTATCGTTGTTGTTTTTTGAAAAAAATATATTTATCATTAGAAGAAGGAATTATTTTTTTCCAAATGTTCTATTAAATCTTCATCTACCTCTCTTACATTTTTAATTTCTCTTTATTACTAATTTTATATTTCTTAACAGTAATGCTACTATTGAAGTACCGATGAGTGGTGCAGTAAGATATCATAATAGTTCCTGACATATTTACAGAGAATTCTTCCCAAACGGAAGAATATTGTGCCAAGTATGATGCTTTGACATTTCCTGGTTGTTGGTAATAATAAAGAACTTTCTTTTTTCATTTGTTATTAAATTGTCATAGTCTGAACTAATCAACGGGGTTGGTGGACCATAGGTCTAGACTATGAATTCACCTTATGCCATTCCTTTTTTATTTTTCCGAATATCTATTTGGCAATAACAATAAGTAACATTTTTCGAAATTCTCAATTTTTTTGTTATTGTATATTCTCTATTATGAATTATTATAGTCCAAATACAATTTCTGATTCCTAGATAATGCTTTTAGTTTCAATTAAATCAGAAATAACAATATATGGTTTTAAAAAAAATCTATGAATATTTCTAGTGTTAATTGAAGATTTTTTCTTTCTGGTAATGAGGTATCTGCGAACAGAATTATTAGCTAAATCTTTATGGTTATATTTTAGTACTTTCAAAACTAGAAAGCTAAATTTCAGCTTGTTCCTCATTTAGCTGTTTTGAAAAGTGGGTATTATAAAAATGAGCCACACTCACTAGTACTGAATAGCAGTATGGCTCTAATTGTTAACCCAGCAGTTATTCACACTGCCTATATCTACATCAACAAAGTTAGATAAAAGACTATTTGTTTTAGAATAGATTTTGAAAAATGGATATTAAAGAATGTGAAACCTTTATTTTTTGAATCTATTGCCAAATTCTAGTCTTGTTCTTCCTCCGCTGGTTTTATTTTTCTAAAGTTTATGTAAAGAGTTATATCATACAATATCTTTAGCAATCCTCCTATTATAAAAGGAGCAGATAATGATAAAAATCCAATTATATAACCTGTAATTGATGGACTAATCGCTTGCGCTATATTTCTTGATAAGTTAGTTATTCCCGCTGAGGCTGTTCTTTCATCTTCTTCTACTACTGCTACAATATATGATTGTCTTGTTGGGACATCCATCTGAGATAAAGCCATTCTTACCATATAAAATAAAATTGCTATTTCAAGATTGGGAGCAACAGCAAGTAATATTAATAAAATGTTAGATGGAATATGAGTAAAGACCATTGTATTAATCAAACCTATCTTATCTGCAATCTTGGCCGCAATTAAATATGAAAATGCTGTAAGTACACTGCCTATTGAGAAAATATAAGAAATGGTTGACAGATCTATATCAAATTTAGTAAAAAACCAAAATGAAACTATACTCTGAATAGCAAAACCTCCAGCAAAGGAATCGATAGCAAATAATCCTGATAGTTTAGCAACAATTTTCTTTGACTTTGGAGTTAAAGTTTTGGATAGCGGTTTGAATAATTTTTCTTTTTTAATTTCTATAGAAGATGAAAGTTTTAGATAAATTCCTATTATCAATATTCCTAAAAGAGAGTAAAAGAGAAACAATAACTTGATTGCATAAATTTGATCAAATTCGAATTCATTTTGAATTAGAATGGGTAAATTGACAATCAAAATTCCTGCTCCCATTGCAAATGTTCCTGCCATATTATAAAATCCGAAAAGAGTATTTCTTTTTCTATTATCTTTGATAGTTTGAGGAAGAATTGATTGTTCAATAGAAAGAAAAGCACTTGTTTCCGAACCTGTAATATTAAGTGTCCCTATTAAGGCACCAATAATAAGTGCTAGCGGATTTTCTGTTATAAAAAAGATGGCACCTGAAATAGACATCATAATAGCATATAATAATAGAACATTTCTTCTTCCTAAACGATCAGCATAAAAACTAGCAAATAACGTAAAAATAACACTATTTATCAATGTGGCAGAAAGAATTATGCCAATCAGAAGATCATCGAAGCCAATTAACTTCAAATATATTGCAAGAATTACACTTAAAAAGCCATATGCAAATGTTCTTACTATTCTTGCGCATAGAAGTAATTTACCATCTATTGATATCCATTGAAATAAAGTACTCATCTTCTATCTCCATGATATTGACTTCTAATTGACTATTATATATCCTATATAAATCAGAAAAAATCAGAATATAATGTTAAAGAAAATTTAATTTATAAATTTTCGAATTATCTTCTTTAGATTTGTTAATAGTATCTTATAAAAATTCAGTGCGAATAATCGTAAAATTATAATTATGAGTAAAGAACTATCCTTGAACACAAATGCTTTTGTGATTCCAAATTTTATAAAAGATATACACATTTTTATGATAGAATAGAAATATAATGCGTTGCTCTTAAAGAATTCTCAAAATTCTATTGTAAGAGAAACAAATATTATTCTCAAATACGAGAAAAGAAAAATGAAATATATGGTTAAAAACTTTCAATTAATGATAATGATAAATTCAAAAAATAGTTTGTATGCTATTAGTTCAGGAATCTTAATGATGATGATTTTATTGTCACCCTTACATACTATTAAGGCACAAGAAGAAAATGAAGAAAGTGACCCATTAACTATTTTATCAAATATTAGAAATTTGCTAGATAAATCAATAACAGAATTAAATACAGGAAATTATACCGGTGCATCTGAATTAGTAGATATTGCATATATCGACAATTATGAGTATATTGAAGATCCTTTAAAGGAACTTGATAATGATCTAATGGAAGAAACAGAAATTATGATAAGAGAAGATTTTGCGAGCGCAATTGAAGATAAAAAGTCTTTGGACGAAATTACTACATTACATAATGCTATAAAATCTAATTTAGACATTGCAGAAAAATTATTTAAAAAGTAACTTTATTTCTTTTATTCTATTAAATTTTCTTGAGGAAATTAATGAAAGTTAAAATATGTATGGTATAAAGTAGATTTTGGAAAAACCATAAGAGAAATCTTTTGAAGTAAATGCTAAAATAATAATATGAATTTATTATTTATAAAAAAAAACAGAGGAGGAAGATCACAAAAATGATAAATGTGATAATCAATAATAATAGTTACCTATTTCTTAAACACCAAATATTATTGTCTAAAAATAATCATTACCCTTAACAAATACTATTTTTATTGTCGTTAAATAGAATAGATGTAATACTTTGATAGTATACCAAAAAATATACTTGACTTCAGGAAACTCAAGTGAATCATAAAAATTGAAAATAATATATTTGTTAAGATCATTGATGAAAATAAAAACGTTATTTACTCTAAATTAAAGGAAATTAATAGTTACCTTTCTAATAATATATTTATCAGTTAAAAATTTAACTATCTGCAAAATATATAACTATGAAAATGAGGTTATATATTGGAATATCAATGAAAGTTTTACTATATAGTTGGAATGGGAATTAACTTAACTGTAAATTTCTTACCAGAGAATAGACAATAGTTTTAAATATATATAATAACATCAGCCTAATTATGAAAATACTTAATGTCTATTATATTGCATTTTTAATGATTGTCTTATTTCCCACAATGGCATTGGCTGAAGACAAATCTAAAATGAATAATAATTTAACATCCTCCTTGTCCACAACCTCAATAAATACTACAAATGTAGATTTTGCTACAAATGTAGAATTTATCAAAGGTCATTTATCTGCTGCAATTTCAAATAAACAAGCAGGAAATAATGAACTTACACAGACACATACATTTCATCCAATAACTGAAATATACACATTAATTAGAGATCAATTATCATCTGCAGATAATAAATTAAATAAAACCTTAATTGATTCACTGAATAATCTGACATCAATAGTTTTTACATCTCAACCTGCTGAATTTGTGGATTCTGCAACTTTTGTAAAGAATCAATTCGATAAAGCACTAGTTACGGTTATACCAGAAAATGAAATTGCAAATATTAAATTTAATATGAGTACCTTGATTAATTTACTCAAAACTGCAGCAGCAGAATATGAGATAGGAATTGATAATGGTACAATTACAAATATTGCGGAATATCAAGATGCTCAAGGATTTGTTTCATCTGCTAATGAATTATTTAAGAAAACTACAAGTAATTTGAATCAAACAATGGCTAATGAATTTACAAAAATTAAAGATTCACTTTATAAATTAAATACATCTATTAGTAATAGAGATGATGAAAGACAAGTCTCTACAATAATTAATAACATAACAAATACTATACCAAATATACTAAATGTACGAGCAGACGATCTTGCAATTCTTGCTTCTACAGATACAGAATCATCAGAGTTAATTAATAATATACGCACATTGTTAGATCAAATTATTGAAAAGGCAAAGAATGGCAATTATCAGAATGCTGAGAGTTTAGTAATCGAAGCATATTTAGATAACTTTGAATTTTTAGAAGGTGAAATAGCAAAACATGATGAATCACTTATGAAGGATACTGAAGTACTTTTGAGAGAACAATTGCGCAATCTTATACAAGGAAAAGCAGGTATAGAAGATATACAAGAAATGGCTAATAAAATAAATAGCAAATTAAATGAAATAGAAAAAATAATACAATAAAATTTGTATTAATTTTAACTATTTCTATATCATTTGTTTATTGTAATATTCTTCTCAAAATATGTTTTTCAGATTTTATAATAAAGTAGCAAAATTCCAGCATTGTTTACTGATTTATTATCCTTATACTACATGCTATGAGCAAACTCTTTAATTATATCAATTTCTGAAACCAAATATGAGATTGCTAATTGCTAATTTTCTTACTAAATTGATAATATATTAAATGTAAATATATTTATGAACCATACAATTTTTGAAATAATATCTAATTTAAAAGCAAAAAATTCAAAATGATATTAAAAAGATTGATAAATTAATGTCGTCAACTTTAACATTAAGTCAAGCGGAAAGATCTAGACGCTGTATATAAATTATTACTACTAGCAAAAAGGTATAATATTATTGAATCTCTTTTGATTTTTATCTAAAAGTTTTCAATAAAATAATTGTTCACAATAAGAAAAAAATATAGAAATCATTAAAAGAACATATTTAATTTTGATTATTATTATTATCTAACTCTAAACTTCGTTCCTTTTTATTTATCCATATAGAATCTAAATATTTAATAAAAGTGAGCATTATCAATTATTATATATTTATTTCTTCTAATAAACTATAACTTCATTCTCGCGAGAGAAAATGACTATTTATATAAAGATACTAAACAATGAAAAAGAAATTTATTATAATTATAGTTGAGAATGGTAAATTGAATAATAAATAAATATTAAATTTATTTAATTGTGATAAAATCTTAGATAATCTAACCATTGGCAAACCCTGTTACAATCTAAACATCCACTATTTTACGCTCTCATTATTGGGGATCATCATGTTTAGGCTATGACAATTTATTTAATTTTCTATAATTTGAACAACTGATGGTTTCCAGAAGGTGAAAAAACTATATATCTTTTATATCTCGTCTGGTTTCCACATTTTTTACTGATTTTAAAAAGATTAAGATAGAAAGTTAAAGATTTTTGATACACTATGCTTAATAAGCCAATCCGTAAGAAATGTGTGGCTCAAATTTTGAAATTTAATCATACATGTTCTACTTTTGAAACATTTTCACTATATAGAATTACGACAAAATTTTTATTTATGTTCTCAACTCTATAGCATTTATTTAACAAGTGATTAAAATGATTAAGAAAAATAATGATCAATCTCTTTTAAAAATTGTGGTTACTATTTTCATACCTGTATTTTTTATATTTTCTTTAGTTATTAGTATACAGGTTTTTGGTGAAGAAGATGCCAACAATAAACAAAATGCTACCCTTGCCTTAACGGATTATAACTTTATAGCAACAGGAGACTGGTACTGTAACGAAGAAACAAAAAAAACAATAAATAATATTCTTGATACACATCCTGAACTAATAATTACAACTGGAGATCAGGTCAAAGAATCCCCATCTGCTGCTTGTTGGATGAAAATGTCAGAGCCTATCAAAAATAAAATGAAAATTGCAATAGGAAATCATGATGCCGAATTTGCTAATATATATAAACAGATTGTTAACTATCATCAGTTAAAGAACCCATATTATTCACATGACTTTAAAAATGTTCACTTTATAAGTATGTCTACAGAACATCCTTACGAGGAAGATAGCAAACAATATAAATTTATTAAAAGTGATTTAGAAAAATCAACAAAGAATCCAAATATTGATTGGATAGTTGTTCATCAACATAAACCTCTTTATTCAACAAAACAGGACAAACAAGAAGCAGAACAACTGAGAGATGTATATGAACAACTTTTTCAAAAATATGATGTTGATCTTGTAATATCAAGTCATAACCAATACTATGAAAGAACATATCCTATCTTGTACAATGAAAATTATGAAAAAACTACTAATAAGAAAGCAGAACCCCAGCCAATAATTACAGATCATTCACAATCAGAATATCCGCCAACAGATGGAATAGTATTTCTAACGGTAGGAACCGCAGGCGATGAATTAGACCCTATTAAAGAAAAACATGACTTTTATGTTATTCAGGTAAGTAAATTTGGATTTTTAAATATTGAAATAGAAAATAAAGGCAAGACATTAGTTGGTGCATTTCATGCCAATGATGGAGGGATAATTGACCAGTTTAAACTAAACGAGACATAATATTTTTTGATTCTTGTCTAATCATTGTAGAAGATGTATCCTAAATTTCTTTATTAATAATAATGCCAACTCTGAAAGAAATACATATTTGAAAGAAATACATATTATTTGTTTCCAAAGGCATAAAATTTATTTCTAATTAAGATTTCTTCATTTCGAAATTATCCGGTGTGTAGTCATCATCATCAGTAATCAGTAACCTGTAAACTCTTCAACTTTGATTCTGTCTTTTGGAATTTCTAAATCCTCTTGGAGCAAAGCTTGCATAGCTTTTAGCATGCTAGGCGGACCACAGATATAGAATTTTGAATTATTTAGTACATTGGTGTCTATGTACTTTAAAATCATTGGTTTGTCTATTCTTCCATACTCTCCATCCCAATCATTTGCAATTGATAATGGTGATTGTTCGTTGTGTTGTTCTTTTTCTTCACTAATGGTATAGATAATCTTCAAATTTTTATTTATGCTTGCCCAATCATCAAACTCTTTTTTGAATAGGATGTTGTTACGATCTCTATTGGAATCAAACATTGTTATTTTTACTGGCAATTGCGTATCTGTAGCATACTTTATCATACTTCTAAATGGAGTAACACCTATGCCTCCAGAAAGAAATACAGCATACTTTGAATAATCCCGATGCAATACAAATTGTCCTTCTGGACCTCTCAACTTGACTTTTGCACCCTTCTCTAAAGTTGAAAGTCTCTTTTTATATGGTGAATTTCTGATTCTAGTGCTGAACATTATAAAATTCTCCGTTGGAGAAGATGAAATAGTAAAATGTCGTATCGGACCTTTTGGATCATTATAGACTTCACCTATATCAAAAAAGGCAAATTGACCTGCAATATAATTTACTGTTTTGTTATCTATTTGATCATCATTATGTTTAGTAAACTTAAAAGACATTACATCAGTACTATCAAATTTATCTTTTTCCAATAGTGTTAGCTCAATCTGGGGAGATTTACTTTTACCTTGTTTCTTAATTAATATGTTATTTCCATCTACTTTTACTTGATAGACTGGTTCTGGTTCACTTGCAGGAGGGTTTATAACCTCACCTGTTCTTACATCAAATTTGGACCCATGCCATGGACATTCAACTTCATAGCCTTCAAGAGTACCATCGGCAAGAGGACCACCTTCATGCGTACAAATACTGCCAATAGCATAGTATTTTCCCTCAACATTGACTATACAGATATTTTCTCCATCAAGTTGAACTTCTTTCATATGTGAAGGTCGAATATCCTTTGTATCAGAAACCTTAACAAAATCTTCACTCAATACGATCATTTTCATTATAATGTTAAAAGGCTATATGGTTTTCTAGCTAAACTTGCAGACACAATTATGATCCAACACTTGGATCAATTATTTTTCCACTTTAGCGGGAATGAGTAGATAAAGTAGCACATATGGTGGCATAGTATCTGGTTAGTCTTTAAATCTTCATTATTCCCTTTACTGTATTTATCAAATATGTGGTTTCGGTTAAGGTAAAACTGACCCATTATGATATGGAATATCATTTTTTTTAATATTGTATAGTTTTTTTATTTCATCCTATTAACTATCTTGTTCCTTGCCGTTCAGAAAATTTCTTGAAAAATATTTTGTATTTGTCTCAATCGAATATGAATCAAATATAGACTAAAAAAGGATTTCAGACAGAAAATTAAAATTTTATATAAAATGACACTGATAAACAATTGAAAACTAAATGACAGTATTGAAAATTTCTCAAATAGAAGTTAATGAAGAAAAGCAGCAATGGTGGTTTGTGGAACCATATGATGACATATTTCAAGAA
>DASVEV010000116.1:0-11759 GCA_036380415.1 Nitrososphaeraceae archaeon | reverse complement strand
CTTACCTATGATTATCTAAAAGATACTTCAAAATCTATAAAAATTCTGATGAGGATTGTAGGCGCAATAGTAGTAATAGCAATTATAATTTCTTATTTAAGTAATGATCCCGTCGTAGCTGCAGCAATAGGAACTATATCCGGTTTGGTAGTAGGTTTTGCTTCTCAAAATATAATAGGAAATATCATCGCAGGGTTATATCTGGCTTTACTTAGGCCATTTAAATTAGGAGATGAGATTACTGCATTTAGTAATACAGGAGTAATATATGATATTGGCTTAATCTCAACCAAACTAAAAACTACCGACAATAAAACTGTTCTAGTTCCTAATTCTTCTATGGTTACTACCACTATTATATTAAATAAAAGACCGTAGAGGTGTGATTATACTGTTTTTATTTTTCATTTATGCAATAATGTGAAAATCATAAAAATAAGCTTAGTATTGTATCAATTCAATTAATCGGTTATTCTATATTTATTTGTCTGCCTTTTGGTTTTTGTTGTTCTCTCTTTTGGAATATTATTTCAAGAACTCCATTGTTATAATTTGACTTGCCGCTTTCTAGATCAATATCTTCTGGTACTTCTATTTTTTTGTGATATTTTCTATTAGGATCTTCACTTTTAATTTCTACATATTTATCATATGCATCTATTTTTATTTTTTCTTTACTTATTCCAGGCATCTCTGCAACAATTTTTACTTCTTTATCTGTAGTTGAGATATCTATTAACGGTTCCCTTTCTGCTGAAAGTGATGGTTGTTCAAAGGATCCTCTCCCCGAAAACGACTTTAGATTACCAAATTCTTGTATTTTCGGTTTTCCATCAGGACCAATTGTCATAGAGTATCCATATACTATAGGACCAACCTCTCTAACTTTTCCGCCTTCTGGTGTTTCGTATTCTTTAATTAGATCTTTTGGTACTTTATTTTCAATATTTTTAAACTGCTCTGAAAATATTCTTTCTGTTTCTCTTCTCATGTCGTCAAATTCTCTGAACATATCATCGAAGTTCCATCCACCAAAACCTCTTCCTTCACGTCTTCTGCGTCCTCCACTACCACCAAACAAATTTCTAAAGAAATTATATGGATCGATGTCATTTGGAAAACTCATATGATAATAAGACATTACCTTGTATTAAAGTTATATAAAATGAATTCTAGATTAACAACTAATGTATTTAAGCAAATAGTAAAATCAGAAAATAAAACAAAGCTATTCTTTGTCCTAGTGATGAGTTTACGTGTCTATTAGATTTTGTGGTAATAGATGTTCAAATTAATATTCCATGTTTTTTCTATTTAGTTAAATCTCTAAAATGCTTTTCTAATTAACAATTTTGCTGGAAGTCAATTAGTACTTCAAATATTCTATTTTATGGTGGGAGGAGCGATTAAACTAAGGAAATTACATCTTATGGATATATATCTTATACAGTTTAGTTTAATAAATAGTCCAGCCAGTAAGTTTAGGTAAAATTACCAGTCGTGATAGTGTTGCCTTATCATTAATATTTTATACTAGTATAAATAATATCAATATGTTATTGATCTTTACTAAATATGCTATCTGTAATAATAATCGTAACGAGATCAATCATATTAAAACTATTTCTTTGATACAGTCTTCAATGGATCTCATAATCAAAAACTCAGTATATGTGACAAACTCGGGAGAAATAAAATATCTGAAATCGATTGCTTTAACATTTATAAAAATCTTTATACTACTATATACTTATCTGAATTGAAAAATTTTACTAATAAAGTGGATAATTAATATAATAGAAATGTTATTTTTTAACAATAATCCATTTAGTCTTTTGAGCGTATTAACCTAACTAGAATTCGAACCTTTATTATCTAACTCTAATGCTTTTTTGATATGCTGATTCTTGAATTCCTTTATTTTTTCAAATCTCTTAATAGTACATTACATTTTTTGGACGTGGCTCATATGATATAATAATTTAATCTCAAATTTGTGATTGTGAAATAAATTACAAAATCAAAAAGAAAAGGAAGTTATATACCAATTCTCCATCATCAATATAGATTCAAGTTACAGTTACAAAAAAACTTTAACCTAAATTATAATCAAGATTATCTATACCGGATAACAGCTATCTATAACTGATATTATATTAGGCAAGTTCATATACCATAAAAATCAACATAATAATATGAATAACAATAGTACATTCATGGTTGATGTGATAGGTATAACTGCAGTATCGTTATTAACATCAGATTCATTTTCAAGGAGAGGAAACCAATAAAATGGAAAAAGTATTTTCAACGCTAAGATCATTTATTGATACTACTGGAAAGACCAAATTCTGCATAACTTGTGGTGGGATGGCTACTCAAGAAGCATTATTTGACGTAGGTGACGGTGTCACCCTCATCGAAAAATATTGCGATACTTGCGCTAAAAAAGAAGTACAATAACACCTTTTTACAAGGTGCATCCAATATAATCATTTGATCATCTGATACACTTCCTGATTGAGATTTTTTTCAGCTTTCTTGGAATTCTAATCTATAAAAATTAATATCATGCCGTCTTTTTTTTAATTCTGGCCTACTAGTTATTATATTATAATATCAAACTCTGATATTTAAAATCTATCCTCATGGAGATTAGTCAGTAACTACTCTTAAGCGATTGTCATTGCAATAAAATTTGGAAATCTATTCTCTAATCTATGAAATATTCCATAACTGTGCGGTTGGTGTATTTTATTTTTATTTGTATATAACATTAATAATCGATATTGCATAAGCTAAAAAAAGCTAAAAGAAAGGTATATTCTTTTGAAATTGTATATCATCACTTAGTATTGATTGGACTGTATTAATTGTTTGTAGTGGGTATTTGGTTATGTATTGAATTTTTTCCATATTCTGATTATTTATTTTTTGAGATTCATTGATAGTATCGGTAACCTTATTTGTTGTATCTACAATATTAAACGCAGTATTTTCTATCTGTTGCCTTTGTTTGTTTAAAGTTTTTTTTCAGCTTCGTATATTATATTGTTATTGCTATTTTACCTTTTACTATTTTCATTTTTTAACTTGACATTTTAGTTACTAATCGTTAGGACATTCTAGCATATAAATAGTAATAAAGTAGAAAATTAATTGTAAGGTTCAAATATCGTTATGCTAACAATTTATGTAATATCATTTTTATATCTTCAATGCTATTTGCATTTATTTTTATGGTAAAAGAAATTCATAATTTTTAACGCTTTCACCACATTAACAAAAGTTAAGCCAATTAAATTTAATATTAACTATAAATAAAATTTTTCAAATGGTGATTGCAAGTTCTTATCGTAGTTTTTTATTGAATTTTATATAGATATTACATAGGTTAACTAAATTATTTAGGAAGTTTATAATATTAACATTATAAAATTTTTTAATTATTCCCTTATGGGAGTTGAAAAAATTATTGTTATTGTTGTGAACTAGAGCTTGAATTATCAGACTTTTCAAACCAAAATCCATTAAATTTTATAAGATTTTTTAGATATTCGTCATAGAAACTAACCCAATCTGATACAATATGTTGCCACAATAGTGAATATGTAATAAACGGATTAGATGAAAAATCCTTTCTAGTTTGTTGTTGTTGTTGTTGTAATGTTTGATCTTCTTTTTCTAGTAGTATTTTAGGATTTATAGTGTCTTTATCAGATTCTGGGAGAGATGTGCTCTTTTGTTCGAATGATACATCATTGAGAGAAAGATTGGGTTTTTTAATATTTGTAGATTCGAAAGAGGAACCTGAACTAGGACTGGCGGTAGGATTTACTTGGACATCAGTTTCTACCTCTATATTTTCTTCCTTGTCTTTTAAAGGGACAGTGAATTCTGTCTGTGCTTCTACATTTACTCCTTCAGTCGGTATTGTAGTTACTGTTGTTATAATAGCTTCTTCGTCAGTCTCTGACTCATTGGGATTTAAAATTATCTTTTCTTCATTAGATAATAAGCTAGTTTCAGTTGCAGATTCGATCACATCAATCTCTAATTTGGAATCCTTGCTTACTTTATCCAAATTGGTCTGATCTTTTTCACCTTGTTTGAGTATTTTGCCAGTTTTTTCTTCTTCAAACTCGCTTTCTTTTACGCCTGTAAGTTCTCCCGCAGTTTGAGGACCTTGAATAACTACTTCTTTACCAGTCTCTATAACTTTCTTAACTGCATCACCAATAGTTGTTGGTACATGGTCAATTTCATTATCCTTATTATTGTTTGAGATAGTTGGATTGTTTATAACATCAGTATTGTCGGTTAGATTTTTTTTCTTTGGTTCATATCTACTAGGAAAGGTCATAACTATATCATATCATATCTGTTTCATAAACCTTTTTTCTACAATATGTAGGGAGCTATTTGCAAAAATACGAGATTAAACTTATATAGATTTTATAATTGATTTATTCAAATCATCAGAGATGAATAGGGGCTAAAAGATTTAGTATATATCCCATATTAAGTATTGATGGTGGATTTAATTAACTTTATTTAAATAACAAGATTTGAATTATTATAGATTTCAAAGAAACAGGTTGTATTATATTAGCAAAGATAGAACAATCAATGAATTGTAAGGCGAGTTATTAAAAATGCGGGTTTTTCTTTGTTCCAATTCAATTTCTGATTAATGGGATTTCGCCTGTAGGTTATAATTTTTCTCAGATTAATAAAAAGGAGAAAAGAATATGTCTTTATTACTTATTCGATATTAGCTCCTAACTTTTCCCATTCTTCTTCATCTTTCACTTCATCTTCCAGCAACTCTTCAAAAATTTCCTTAGTGACTATATCTGTCTCTCGATATTTTTCACTTAGCTCGTTGTAAGACTCTATAGCACATGCTTCTGCTTCCAACACATCTTGAACAACTTGCTTTAAATTAGCAGGATCCGATGGTGGTTCTTTATAACCACATTTTGCTGTAGCAATAAGTTGGTCAAATTGCATCACAGGTGTCCCACCTAATTGTATTAATCTATTTGCCAATGTTTCAGCGTGCATTAACTCATCTGCTGATTGTTGCAATAGTACCTGTTTTAATGTATCTGCATCCATACCTCTAATCCACTGAGCTGTCAACCAATATTGATAATGAGCAAGCCACTCATCTGCATAAGCCTTGTTAAGATCTGATATTACTTCTTCAATATTTGCTTTAACTATTTCTTTAGCTGTTCTACCCATTTATATAATAACTACTAACATATTAGTTAAGGATTTATCATATGTCCTTACAAATATCATTCTTTACATTTAATTTCAACAAAGAGACCGGGGAAAAAGTAACTAAATTTTTATTATATAACATAACTAGAATGTTATATTTTCCTCTTCACTTTAGTATCTGATCTATTCCGATTTATTTAGAAAAGCGATTCATTTATTAATTTCTTAAAAAAAGAATAAAATAAATTCTATGTCATATAATATATGTACAAAGTACTTTATAAAAATGTACTAGTTGTTCCATTATCATTATAAAAATCTACTAAAACCAATATTCAAAAATATATTAATTATTTATCATGAGATGTATACAATATTATTTGTCTTTCCTTTTTTTTATAAAATCTACTATTGCTAAAAAAGATCCTTTAAATATGTTATCATTACTGATAACATATTCTTGAATGTAAAGACAGGTAGTTATTTGATTCATGATTCTTCAATAAATTATCTAAGGATTGAATTTAATAAATAAATTTCAAATTTCTTTAGGGTTTTTTTTATTGAAATAATTATATAATTTTATTTTACTAAAAATGAATTAACAATAATCTGTGTCTACTTTAATAGATAATGAGATTTACGTCATTAAAATAATAAATATTATATAGAAAAACAAATCATCAAAAAAAAAGTATTAAATATTTAATTGAAAATAGAACAGATCTAAAAATAGAATTAGTTACATTATCACAAGATTAATTATAATAAAACAAAATAGATATCTTTTACAATTAATATGGTATAAGCTAGTTCATAAAGAAGTCGGTAGTTAAGAAGAGATCGCTATTACATTCTTGTTATTGTTATTTATATCAATCCTTCAATATATTAAGATGATAATTTTTCGGCGCCGAAAAATTTTATTTTCATTACATTAATTGTAATTGTAATCTAAATTACTACTCATATTATTTCTAACACATTTATTTACAAACCAAATATTTTGCTCAGTTTTTTTAGTTGATGAGATAAAATAACATACAATCTTATAAAAAGTCGTTACACTTGCTTCATTCACTATGAGTAGAGAGCCCAGGGGTTCTATAGCGAAATCGTTACTTTGTCAAATATATTTTTATAAAATGATAACGATAGTCAGGTCATGAATATAAATATAACAGCTTTTATGCTTCTATTACATTTGTACTATTTATTTCACATAATTACTATTAGTAGAGGTATGACTTAATGAAAAACTTTTCTTCTAAAGGCATCCGATTTTCTGGCGACTCCATAAAAAGCTGTGTAGGCTTTATTGACTTGGTAGATTCGACTAAAAATACCATTACAATGGAGGGTTTAGATTATATCAGAAGATACTATTCTACATTTATAAATTCAGTCTCTGATTTAGTTAAAAGTAGTAGTGGAAGAGTTGTTAAAAATATTGGTGACTGTTTGCTATTTTACTTCCCTAAAACTTCTAATGATAAAAACGAAAATTCTTTTAGAGAGGTTATTGAATGTGCATTGGAAATATTAGACAAGCGTTATAGTATTAATGATGAGTTGTCTAAACAACATTTACCACCATTCAACTTCAGGATTAGTATAGATTATGGTGTAGTAGATTTGGCTTTAGTTGGTGATTATAGTCAAATAGATTTATTTGGATCAACATTGAATCTTTGTTCAAAGATAAATTCATCTCCTTCATTGTCTATTCCGAATGAAATCATTATTGGAGATAATTTCTACAGAATTTTGAAATCTTTTTCTGCTATTGTTAAGGATTTTAATTTTTCAAATAATGGTGATTATAAGCTTACAGAAACTACTGGATATCCTACCTATAATGTTAAAAGAAAAAGTTATTCATCATCATCCTCATCATCATACTCCTCACCCCTTAGTACAACAAATATTAATGATACAACAAATTCTTATCATGATAAACAATTAAGTGATTCCATATTTGAAAATTCTTTAGATGATAGTCATTATATTAGTAGTAAAGAAAAAGGTTTATTTTCGCATAACAAAAATAACAACAATAAAAGAATAATTTTAGTCGATGATGAACAGGATATACTTTTCACTTATAGAGCCTTTCTAAAAGATTACAATTATGATGTAACTTCTTTTACAGATCCTTCTGCAGCACTCAATTATATTAGAGATCATAAAAACTTCAATGATGTACTAGTAGTACTTGATATTCGAATGAAAAACCTGAATGGATTTCAATTACATCAACAAATAAAATCTATAGATCCAACAATTAAGATTCTGTTTGTAACAGCTTTAGATATATTAGATGAATTATTAAGTATAGTTCCTGGAGTATCAAAAGACCAAATTATGAGAAAACCTGTTGATAGAAAGATATTTACAAATACTGTAAAAAAATTAATAAATTAAATAACTATTACATTAAAAATCATGATAGAACGGTAAAACCTAAATTGTCATCTAAATTTTCTTTTTCTATAAACACGTTTTTTATTAGAGTTTAAAAACATTTATTTTCTCATGTTATTTATCTTATTGATGATAAAATATAGACTAATTTTAAGATATTGTTTATTCTATGTTTTGTCCAAATGAATAGATATTCTTATATCCTCTACGATGCTTTCTAATCTGTACTAGATGTATAACCATAACAAATTGATACAAAAAAATATCTATGGTTTTCTCAAGTTGCTTGTATTTTTTTCGTGCTTAAAAAAAGAAAAAAAGAGAGGGTGAAGTTCAATTTGCCATTTGTCTTTCATTATTGGGATCATAACATGGGAAACCATTTACTTAAATACGTCATACTGCCTTCAATTTTCCTATCGATAATTGCGCTAGGTTCAGTCAATTCTAATTTATGGGTAACATCAGCTATACATCATTTTTATATCGAATTATTTGGTACATTGCTTGGAGCAATACTTGCATTCTATTATATATCTCGTGCTCAAACGTTAAATGATAAATTTAGTCTATTTATTGGTATAGGTTTTCTCGTGAATACTTTAATTGATTTGTTTCATGTTATAGTTTCATTTGTATATATGAATGATATGATATTTCTCAAGTATTTCATCCCCCAAACATGGTTCGCAGGGCGCTTGTTTTTAAGTGCTATGTTGTCTATAGCAATAATAAAGTACATTTCTTTTTCATCTTATTTTTTAGATACAAAACAACAAGCCTCTTCAAAATTAAATAAGGAAGAAAAATTAACAAAATTCCTTTTATTTTATTTGGTTATATTTACTTTATTTGCTTCTATTGTAGCCATTAGCTCTCTCTTCGTTGTTTTTCCATTTTCTGTGATAGACTATCTTCCTTTACATCGACCATACGAAATTTTTCCGTTAGCATTATTTTTATTAGCAGTCTATTATTTCTATAAAAATAAAATCTATAAAAATAATGATGTCTTTTATAAAAGTATAATTGTTTCTATTGTATTTGATATTTTTGGACAAATAATAATGTCATCTTCTGCACACCACTTTGATACTGCCCATAATATAGCACATATTTTGAAGGATGCTAGTTATTTTATCAATATTATAGGATTGGCATTATCAGGTGTACAATATAATAATAGATTAAGAGAAACCAATGAAATACTTAGTATTCAATATCAAAAAGTGAAGGAATCAGAAAAAATGAAGGATGAATTTATTAATATAGCTGCACATGAATTGAGAACCCCTATACAACCGATACTTGGATTGACAGAGATTATGTATTCTAAAGTTAAAGATGAAGATCAAAGAGAAATATTAGACATAATAATTAGAAATGCAAAACGATTAAAACGGCTTACTGATAATGTATTGGATGTAACGAAGATAGAAAGTCAATCTTTAGTTTTTAATAAAGAAAAATTGAATCTAAATACAGTGATATCTGATGTTCTAAAAGAATATGTAAACAAAAATATCACACAAGAAATGGCAAAAATAGTATATGATTTTAAACTAAAAAATGATATTATTGTAGAAGCAGATAAAGATAGACTATCTCAAGTTATTCATAATCTTTTAGATAATGCCTTAAAATTTACTTATTACAACCAAATGATATATGTTATTGTAGCCTTACACAAAGACAAAGAACAAGTTATAGTCAGTGTGAAGGATACTGGAGAAGGTATCTCAGATGAGATATTGCCTAATTTGTTTTCAAAATTTAAAACTTATTCTAGTTCCGGTACTGGATTGGGACTATATATCTGTAAGAATATTATAGAAGCACATGGTGGGAAAATATGGGCAGAAAACAATTCTGTTGGTAAAGGAGCAACTTTTCTGTTTACATTACCAATTGTCGATAATCTATAAAGGCAGAACAACAATACCTTTGTAATGATAATAAATATTCGACAATCTATTAAGTAAGCGAAACATCGGAACTAGATCTTGATATTGAATATTTCGTATTGACTCTATCTAAAATTTCTACAATTTCGTTTTCTAATGTTCTGTATCTAGGGTTCCAGGTACAATCAAGTTATTTGAGAAAGTCATAATTAAAACCTTAATTTGATTTAAGTATAAATAAATATTAACTTTTAATACCTAGAAAATTTTCTCCACATTATGTCATTATCATTTTTTAAATACTTTCAATCATCTCGTATACTTATAGTAATAACATTAATCATTTTTTTATTCTTTATTTCAATATCTTCTTACTACTTCTTCATAGCTAATTCCAACAAAATAAATAATATCGCATTACCAAGTATCGAAGATACCACAGAGCTATAATCAGATGAACTGGCTACCTCGTTATAAAATAAAGTAGAAACAATGACGAAAAATTTTCCACAAAATCAGAAGCAGGTACTGGACTAGGTTTATACATTTCAAAAATATTATAGCATCACATGAAGGAAGTATAACAGGGAATAATTACCAGATGGAAAATGCGCAACATTTGTATTCACTCTTCCACTAGATTAAAATAGAAATAGGTTAATTTCATTCATCGTAAATGATAGAATAGTTTTTGCAATTGATATAAACCTATAATTTAAAACTATTGTTCCTATTTCTTCATTATTATGTATTATCAATTCCAGGATCAAAAGCAAATAATATATGACCAGTATAGTGATGATATTGTATAAACTATTGTTCCAAACTAAAAGAATGGTCGTAATTGTGTATAGTTAATTGTCAGTGATTCGTTTTTGTCTTATGATTTATAATAAATTAAAGTAGAATTAAAACAAATGGATACGATTATATGTAAACTTATTCTTTTGTATGTTATCCAGCAAAGAGACTCCTTTAGTAGTTATGAAGTAAAATAAGAGAAAAATAAGTAACTAAAATAAAAACTATTTTTTCTGGAGAAAAAATTTATTGACTTTGTTTAATGAATCAAAACTGATTTTGTTAAATTAGTAAATGTATTTTCGTATTTTGAAGTAGATTCTTTATATTTAATGTGTAGACATTGTCTTTCTATTTTATATGCATTACGTTTCTTCTTGATATACTTTATATTTTTTCTAAAAATATTTTCTAAAATCCTTCCTGCTCTATTTTTTGCCCTTGTCAAATGATCAAATACTATTACAAAACAAATCTTTTGAAGCATTCTTTTGATAGATCCATAAATTCTTTGAAGTATTTCATCATTTATTAGGGCTTTGTTATTTAATTGTTCTATAGTTGAACGGGAATCACTTCTAATAATCACTATTTGTTTTGTTCTTTTTATTTTCTTAAATGCTTTAAGATTATCAGAAATTGCAAAAAATATAGCAAGCATTTCCACTCTTTGAATACCAAACTTCTCATTTTTTAAGGAAGGTTTTATAGATCTTATTTTGCTTTGTTTGTTAAAGTGATTATGCCACGAAATATAACCAGAGGGGGAACCATCTGCATCAATTGCTATATTTAAAACACGCAATCTACATTATATCTATAAAATATATTATATAGTCATTACGCAAAACGTTGAAATAATTTTTTTATGTATAATTTTCGTGTAAGAATATCCAAGCAAACCGTAGAATTCTCTTTAACAGCAATTATGAATTATCTCAAGTATTAAAAAATTCCTAATTTTAGTATTGGTTAATTTATATACCTCTTTTATTTTTTCCTTCTTTTTCAATTGATTATTTATATCATGATTGTCGTCCTTATTATTTTCATCTTCATTATTGAGTTTCAAATCTTTAGATAATATCCAGTTCTTTTTCCAAAGAAGAAATAAAGAAATTCCTATCATGTAGCCATAACCATTTCCAATATAGCAAAACGCCTTGGAATTAAAGTAAGATTATTTAAATCAAATCCTTCCATGCTAAAAATACCTATCAAAAGTGAAAGTGGTTAATTAAACTACCTTTGTATTATGTAAAATTATGGTTATTTACTAGGATTCAACTTGTTACTTGTTCCACTTTCTTTTTTTTGATAAAACTTACTTGGCCATTAATTTCTAAATATGACAATTTAATATCGGAAATGTCATCAGTTCCACTTAGTCTCAAATAG
>DASVEV010000115.1:0-3528 GCA_036380415.1 Nitrososphaeraceae archaeon | reverse complement strand
TCTCTATAGTAATAATGTCTATTTTCACATGGTATCTAATGCCATTGAATGCCTGTGTGTTCATCCACTATTAGTATAGAGACGGCAATAGCATCCATCTACCAGAATTTGTTATTCAGTGATTGGGATTGGGAAAAATTCCACAACCTAGCAGATAATAGAAATGGCAATAGTAGTAGTATTATTGTAATAGCTTTTTTCTTCATTTACAAATAATACTAGGATTATCATTTCCTCCTTTTTCCTAATCCCAATTTATTATTATTATTTTACCTAATGATAATAATATTTATCTTAATATACAGATAATCTATATTTTAATCTATATTTAGATATATATCTACATTTATATTTTTTAAATTTAATATAATCCTATGTCGGCAATCTTCGAAGGAACACTGGTCAAATGGGGGACATCGGTAGGATTAGTAATTCCAAAACCAATTAGAGATGGAATGAAATTAAGTGCAGGTGATAAAATTAAGTTGATTTTGCAAGAAAATAGATTATGCATAGAAAAAATAGAAAAAGGCTAATATCATTAACTACTTTTCAATTGCTTTGATTGTAACATGGAAAATATCTATGTTACCATACTTCTGAAATGTTAACATTATTACAACTTAATCAATAAGTAAACATTATTCATGTTAACAAAAATGTTACCATAAATTAAATTTTGCTAATAAATTAGATAAAGAATTTGTTGACATCCTTCATTTTTAGAACAAATCCTATCGAAACCTTTCAACTTAAGAGCGATGGAGTGGGCGGGATTTGCACGCTCGGTTCTACAGACTACTATTGATTCTGTCATAGTCATATATTATTGTCAAAGATATAGTTAGCTTTTAGGTTTTGAATAATTCTTGAAACAAAGAGTATTATTTTACTTTTCCTATATTCTTAAAATATTATGGTTATTATCTTCCACTTCCAGGTAGTCCTATTCCTTTCAACGGAGAGCGATAATCACTCTCTTTTTCTATTCCTTCGGTAGTCGTGACTTTTACTATACTTATATTAGTCTCGGGTTTAGGATAAAAGAAAAATGATTGGCCTGGTTCCAGTAAATCCATATTTTGAATATCCCCTTTTCCCAATGTGACTTTTATTCCTGTAAGAGGGTTTGTTCCTGAATTGGTTACTTTGACCCTGTACATAGTACCTGAAATATCGGTTTTATCTTTAATAGCATCAATTTCTAATGAGTATGGTTTTTTATTTTGTTCCTTTATAATAAAAAATAAAACTACTAGTATGACTATTGAAAGTCCTATAATTAAATAGTAAATTGTTTTCAATTATGTTGTATGTATATGTTTAAAGTATTGATAAAAACTCTTTGTAATATACAGTTAGGTTAATTAGCTATTTTATTATATGTGAGAATAGAGAAGAGAATTAGCAAAAAATAACTACATTTGTCAGATTTAGTGAATTATAGATAATGACAAGAAAGGATGAATATAGAACCTCGTGTCAAAAGACTACTTGGTTTATTAGTATCAAATATAGTGAACCCAGAAAACTACTGGCCCATCGGTAGTGGATTCGTCCATGTAGTTGGGTTCTACTAGATAGTATTTAGCTTTTTGGCAACGTATTTCTCTCTAACATCACATAACATTCGTCTTATCCAATATTATTTATAGAATCAGTAAATTGACTTACGATAAGATAATTCATATAATTAAATCAAATATTTGCCATACAATTTGTATCATATGTATAGAAGTAAATATCCATGAGAATGTATCTATCTACATTCATTTGTTTTATTGTTGAGAAAAGTCAGCAAGACTAATTATGTTATTAAAGATATGGATATTGTATTGATACAATTTATTATTATTATATTAGTGCTATCTGTAGATTTGTAATAGCTGTTGCTTTACCATATGTTAGGTCTTTTAGCTCGTAATTATCATTTCCATAGGATTTCTTGTTGGCTATCCAATTCATCTTCTAATTCGACTTGTATACTACCGACCATAACTGATAGAGAAAAAAAGTGAATTATTCGTGCGACTAGTACAATCGCTAAAAATATTCCTATTATTCTGTAAGTGGTTGTTGTTTAACGTTTTATAAATATAGGTTTAAATAGATAGCATATAAAGTAATACTGCAATTATTCCTGCTAGTAAAAAATTACACATTCTTGTGTAATTTGTTGTTGTTTAACGGTAGTAGGATACTCCTGCTACTATTACGAGTAGCAGGAGTAATTACATTCTTGTGTAATTTGTTGTTGTTCAACGGTGATGGATAGCCCAATAATTGGTTGTCCCAGTGTGATAACTCGGTGGGATTTAATCACCGGGGAGGTTGCAAACTATCCTCAACTATTCTATAGAAAAAAGTCTATTTAAGGATTTTTCAGCAACTTTAATGATTACATTAGTAAATTTTTTTTATCTACCTTGATGTAGTCAATTAATCCCATTTTTGGAACTAATGATGTTTAAATGATTTTTTTATCTACCTTGATGTAGTCAATTAATCCCATTTTTGGAACTAATGATGTATTAGTAATGATCTTTTTGATTTAATTTACTGATTTTTCATCGTCTAAAAATTTCATCAAAAATCCTAAACAATAACTAATATGTTCAGATAAATAAAATTCTTGATTTCCAGGTTCAGAGGATTGGAACTTTGCACTAAATAAATTGATATATAGACAAATTTTCATCTTAACAAAACTATAACTCGATTCCAGTATTATTCCAAGAAGACATAGGGATTTGCTTGTAGAGTATAAAAGGTCAAGTACTAATTAAAGAATGAATATTCTTACTATGTCTTTTCATTATAAACCTAAATAGTAAATATCGTTAGTCGGGTTCACCTTTTAACAGTAGGGTTATCTATGTCTTAAGGAAAGTTAGACGGAAGTGGATTCGTCCATGTAGTAGGATTCTACTACATTGTAATTAGCTTTCATTATTAGAAACTTATTTTAAATTATTTTGTTCTAACATTTAAATATTTTAGATATATTTTCAATTGAAAAATAATAATTATAATTGATGAATATATTAAAAGATAATCTTCGAATATTATAAAAAATAAAAAGGAGGAAGTTAAGGTCTCAATGGTGGATTGTCAAAGCACACAGCTACACTCTGAACGGTTATATCGTTACCGGAGTTAGTAATTATATTTGTTCTGAATGCATCAAAATCAAAGTTTCGTCCGATTCCAGCCGAAAATGAACTTTAAACTATACATCTGTATAATTAAAATTACTATTGCATGCTGCTGGCGTATATTTGTTTTCTATCACATTTACAAACATGAAAAACCTATAAATTATATTTACCGAAATGGAAAATGAATGAGCAGGTTCATTATGATCAAACAAATATAAATAAAAAAAATTATTATATCATATCTCAAAAAATTCATTTGCTGTTAATTCAGCTAAATCAACTGTTGGGATAGCTTCTATAGTTATAACGTCTCTTTGTAATTTTATAGTAATATCATCAAAAATAGCTCTAAACAGAGAATATTTTTTAC
>DASVEV010000114.1:0-3269 GCA_036380415.1 Nitrososphaeraceae archaeon | reverse complement strand
TGTTTTTCTCTTAATGCCATTATCCCAGATACTATATACAATACAAATCCTGGAATACCCCATAGCTGTATTGTTAGTATTAGAATTACTCCGCATAAAATTAGTGCTAATCCAACTACTTTTGTATTTTTTATACAAAAGACAATAAAAAGACCTGCCAGCTTAATTGCAATTATTTCGACAGAAATAAGTACTGCATCAGCTAAGAAAAACCCTAAGATTGGAATTCCAATTAGAGGATTAATAAAAAAATAGACAAAAATCACCAATAAAGGAACAATAAGACTAAGAATTGTAGTAATTAATGTTATCTTCTGGTATAAGTGCAACTTTTACTTTATTTATTACTATTTATACTGCTACTATAATTAATGTTCTATTTGCATTCACTGCTTTCACGCCTTCACAATTTACTAGGAATTCTTTAATACTGGTTAATCAAGAAGAAAAAAATAAAGGAATTTCTAAAGGATTTGTAATACGGCTTATTACATTTATGGAAAGATTTTTGTTCAAAATTTAAGAGTGACCATATCTGATATATGGACGTTTTATAAAATAAAATAATGGATAAAAAACCGGTTATATCGGATACCTATATACCACCTACAGATGCAGAAAGGACCGAACTAATCATGGTTAGAGTGACCCCATCTGAGAAAGAACTCTTTGAAACGTTAACATCTATATTGGCAAAACTTGATGTTGATGGGAAATGTACTAAAGTAATAAAGAATAATTCACTATCAGATTTTGTACGTATGAGTCTATTAGTAGTATCTAATTTTTATTTGTATAACATTTTCCAAGACTCTCGTGTGATAAGTAGACTTGTGAGTAACAAGGCAAAGAAGGAGTTTATTGCATTTCGTAAAAAATACATGAATAAATTCTCACCTTAATATTCCAAAAAATATTTTAAATAAGTTTCTAACAATAATAGCTAAATACATGTTAGTAGTATTTCTACATTGAACTCCTCTTTTAGAACTGCTTTCGGTATTACTCCCAACTATAGAATTGCACTTATTGTGGTATTGGTGAAAGAGCATCATAAACTTGGTTTGTTCCGAAATATCTTCTTGGTTATCCTAATGTAAAGACTTTTGATGGCTCATGGTTAGAAGGTGTAGAAAATTTGAGAATCAACACATTTTCTCGTTTAAATTTGATTTGTGCAAATGCAATAATATATTTAAGCTATTGGGAATGAATCTATCTATCAAATATCAATAATTTTATTATTACAAGTAATTCATCAATTTTAGGAATAGTATAGATCTGTAAGTGATTCCTTTAGGCCCACTAATAAGTTGGGATTAAATAAGTTAACACACATACATTTTACGATAAGAAGAGTAGGAGATCTTTCTAGATGCCTGTAAAACTTTCAACTACTCGAAATAAGATAGATCTAATTGATAACACAGAGAATCGTTTTCTAGTCAAACAATATCACACATTTATGATAAACTTTAATTTTGCTCTTCTTTTTATTGTATTTGATTAAAAAATGAAAGTTTAGAAGCAGAGGTAGTAGAGAACTTTGAATTTCTAACTACTCCTAATGATATTCTGGATGGTAGTAATGATTATGTTTATAATATTCTTTTAAAGTAACAAATGCTGCTCCACAATAACAATTGTATTTCTTATTTTCATTCTTATTTTTTTGTTGATACATTATTTTTTTAATTACCTATCTTGATACTCTTATTAATACAACAAATTATTTATTGATAATAACACCTTGTTAGCCAACAGAATAAGAACAAAATTTTTGATTAACCTATGGTGTTGAAAGTTAAAACAAAAATACCAAACTTCTTTTTCACTTCATTCTTCTCTCCCGCTGCTTAAATTGACCTTCTTTTTTATATAATACATGCAGGATTAATAGTTGAATGGATTTCAATGTTAGTGTAGGAGATGACGACCAAGATACCAGAATTTTAGCACCCTGGTTTCTTAATTGTTTGAATAGATTATCTGGAAGTAATACTGCGAAATTTATATTAAAACAACAAGTTTTTGCACAAACACCAATGAATGGTTTCAAAGCAGATCCAGAGAAATATAAAAAATATATAGATCTAAAGGGAAGTCCAGACTATAATAGCGTTGTTGAGCCTATTATACGTTTTTTAGAAAGAAATCGATCCTTAAGAATTTCTCCTGTCAATCCAGCAAAAATTGCAATTACACCAATTGGTGTTGATAAATGCAACGAACCTACAGACCTAGAATGGAGTTATAATCATACATTTTATCCTATAGAAGATGATGATGATATTGCTAAGAACCCAGGACATAGAAACTATAAATAAATATAGTCAACTGATTACTAATTAGTTCGAGTCATTATAGATAAAACAAAATTACTAAACTTCTTTTTCACTTCTATTATATCTTCTTGAAATTGTAATATCAATTGTAAGAGTAGGTATTGATATTTTGGAGTCTTGCCTATAGATTTACATCTTTCTATGAATTTTTCATCAATTTCTAGTATACTCTATTTTATACATTTTCTTTTAGCCAATGACTTCTCTAATTCTTTCTATTTTTCTTCAGATGATAATCTGGTATAATTATGCATAGTATTATCAATGCTCTTAGATCCGTAGATTGCCTGTTCTCCTGTAAATTCTGCTGCTTCATAAACTGTTAGAATTCAATATCTTAATACATATTCATTATTATCGTTTAGTGTCATACGAGTATTATGATTGAATTCACTTAAATCTACTTCTGGCTTTAATTTCTGGTCCTTCTTTTGTTTCATAAGTGAAGTTAACTTTTTCCTTGATTTCACTACGAGAATCTATGACTCGTAATATTGCCGCTGTTGATAAACCAATTAGAATACCATAGTCTCAAATTATTAAAATATAATATCGATTGATTAAACACTCCGAAAGGCAAGACTAACGTCACCATAGCCTTCTTCTTTCTTTGGTTTGGACTCATAAGAGGGCTATGGTTTTAACTAACAACTAACTCTATCGTAGTCTCCAATTTCTTAAATAATATAACATAGATTTATCTACAATCTTAAACGCAAATTATAGGATTCATCTTCAACAAAGCCATAGCCTTGTATCTCTCCCCAGAGGTGGGTTATGCCTTTTTACTAATATTAAATAAATATTGTCTATTACCAAATAATCTAGGGTATGGCTATAGAATTAGTATTATCAGAAATTGTAGGAAATGCATTCAATATGGACTATAAAATGATGCTTGCAGTTACTTTTAGAACAGCAATT
>DASVEV010000113.1:0-11036 GCA_036380415.1 Nitrososphaeraceae archaeon | reverse complement strand
GTAGATTTTTTTATTAATTTCTTAAAAAAATTCCTAGATATACTAAATATACCCGATGTTATCATAATAGGATCTTCATTTGGAGGATTACTTGCATTAGAATATGCTATAAAATATAACAATATGGTAAAAAAACTAGTTCTAGTATCTCCTGCTGGCATGATGAGATATGTTTCACCTACCTTAAAACATTATATTTCTGCGGCGTTATATCCAACATTTGAAAATGTTTTAAGAGCATATAAAGAAATGGTGTATGATTCAACAAGTGCTACTGAGGAATCTATTCTCGATTTTATCAATAGAATGAACTTACAGAATTCAAAATATGCATTTATGTCTACCTTGATGGGATTTAATGATCATCCAAATTTGAATGATCGATTAAAAATTGACATACCTACCTTAATTATTTGGGGGAGATATGATAAATTAATTCCGGTTAGATACGCAAAAAAATTTAAAATTCCGAATAGTAGAATTGTTATAATGGATCATTGCGGACACTATCCTCATCAAGAAAAAACAGAGATTTTTACTAAAACAGTAATGAAATTTTTAGACAATTGAAATTGGAATTTTATTACCTAATATTTTATGTTTTGACAAAAACTGAAACAAAGCTATGTCCGGGGGAATATATTATTTTTTATTACCTTTAAAGCCTTAAGTGAGCCTACTATGTAATTTTTTGTTTATTATTTGTTTATTCAGAGATTATAATTTTTTTATCATTAATATTATTGACTTTTTAAATTGACATAGAAGTAAAATTAAAATTTTCCTTATATAATTTTATAAGAAAATAGCTTAACTCATTAAATTCAAGACTATAATGGGAATCCAATTTTGTATTTAATCTTTCATCTGATTTTATAGTTATTGAGAGATCTGCTTTTCTAAAAGCAGAATTGTCATTTTCTGAATCACCTAAATATAAAATATTTTTATTATCACCTAAATTTAATAACGTGCGTACATCCGTTACAACATCTCCTTTATTACAATCGATAGAATATATGTCTAAGAAAGGGTGAGTTAAATAGGTTTGGATATGCAAGGTATTGAGTGGAAGTGAATTTATATTTAAAAACTCAGAAATTTTATCAATTATTCGAGGTTCAATACTCATTTTATAACTTTCCCATTTTAATAAATGCCGATAGTCAAAAGAAACTCCTGCAAGTAACTTTTCTTTATGAGTGTATTTTTTTAATATTTTTATATCATGAAAATTTTTAGAAATAATGGAGGATAAATCTTCTAACATATGTGAATTCTGAATTAATTTTTCTTTATATTTAATACGATATCGAGGTAAACTATAAGATGTAATTTTATTTTTTAATTCTATTGGATCGGAGATTTCTTCATAATTGACAAAGTTATAGTTAAAATCTTTCTTGTTTTTTTGTAGAAGAAATGTTTCAATACCCATTATAGAAGAAATAATTAGAGCAAAGCTAACACATGAATCTAAGTAATGAAAGTCTTTGCTTGATACTATGCACACAGGGATGACTTTCGAAATCTCAAGAATGATATTATAAAGATCTGCTGGGAGTGCATTACTTAGAGAAGTAGTAGGACAAAGAGTACCATCATAGTCAGAAAGGATTGCAGCGATTTTCATATATTTATATGTTCTTTATCAAATATATACTATTTATTAGATTATTTTTCATTTTTTTATCTTATTTTTTTACAGTTATAAATAAGACAACCACTTTAAAAGATTTTATTATGAGATTAAGAAAAGATAATAGTGTAATTTATTCTCGTTCCAATAGAGAAAGGTTTAATCAACTGATGCTCCAGTGATAAATAAAAAACTTATACATTTGATTTAACCACCTTCTAATATCCTGAGTTAATTGATGGCACAAATATGTTCTTTAATAGGGACTTAAAATATTTAGAAATTTATACTATACATTTTTACTTCTAAACACTTTTTAAATATATCTTTGACTATATGAAAATGTCTTTATAACGCTATGACAGTAATTTTGGCTTTCTCATCATATTAAAGTATACAAGTTCTATATTACTTTGGCCAACATTTTTTTTAAAACCCGCTGTCAAAAGAATAAAAATAAAAAATCAACATAAATAATATTAATATGGATCCATCAAGAGTAATTATGGAATTTTTCTTATTATTATAAATAGAGACTCAAAATAGATTCTTTATACATCATATAGTTTAATTTTATTATAAACTTAAAAACCATTAATATTAAGAACAATATTAAAAAATATAAAATTCATAAAAATATCAAAATTAAAACAAGATTTCAAAAATTTGTTTGAAAGATATTGTATACACCATTTTTAAGACATTTATTTTTTCACACTTGAATTTTAAGGGCTATTTTAAATATCTAAAATAAAATAAACATGACAAAATATAGCATTGCTTAAATACGATTATTTAAATAATATAATTATTATTGAAGGATCAAATAGATAGATTAAATAATAATGACAATGAGAATCATAACGAATTTAAAGAAGAACCTTTATTTACAGAAAAAGAAGACAATCCATCACACTTAATGAACGAGTTACCATCTAACGAATTAATAGAATACGAGAAAGCTCTTGAACTTTTAGACAAACTGTTGATGGTGAATCCTGATGATCCTAAATTATATTATGAGAAAGGATTCTTCTTCGAAATAGCGCAGAAATATCATGCAGCTATAAAATCATTCGAACAAGCAATACATCTTGATAAAAATTATTTTGAAGCGTGGTATAGAAAGGGTCTTGCACTTAACAATTTAGAAAAGTATCATGAAGCACTAAAATCCTTTGACCAAGCATTAATTATTAAGCCTAAAAATATTAATGCGTTGAATGAAAAAGGCTATTCTTTAAACAAAATTGGTCTTTATGAACAAGCTGCAGAATCATATGAAAAAGTTTTGAAAACCAACCCTGATGATATACGTGCCTTAAACAACAAAGGTGTTGCCTTAGCTAATAGTAATCATGCTAAGGATGCGATATATTACTATGATCTGGCCTTAAATATTAAACCCGACGACTTTAATGCTTTAACCAATAAAGGTGTTGCACTTGCTAGTCTAGGTAAATATGAAGATGCTCTATACTACTATGATTTGGCATTGAGTATTAAACCATATGATATTAATGCGTTAAATAATAAAGGTGTTGCACTTGCAGGTTTAGGCAGGTTTGATGATGCACTCTACTATTATGATTCTGCTATTAACATAGACTCTGCTATTCCCAAGACGTATTACAATAAGGGAATTACATTAGCAAATGTTTCACAATATGAGGAAGCAATAGAATGTTACGATCAAGTACTAAGAATAGACCCGGACTTTATTGACGCCTATTATAATAAGGCAGTTGCACTTGGTAGTTTAAATAAATATCAAGATGCAATTCTTTATTATGACGAAGTAATTTATAGAAATAGTGAATACATAACTGCTTATTATGGAAAAGGTTATTCACTGGATTGTTTACAAAGATATGAGGATGCGATAAAATGTTACGATCAAGTGATAAGGATAAATCCTGATTATGTGGATGCCTATTATGGAAAAGGAAAGGCTCTTGAGAAGCTTGGAATGACTTCAGAAGCAACAAAATATTTGACTATAGCAAAGAAACTAAAGACATTTTGACTTCGATATATTTATTTCTTTTATCCAGAATAAAGTTTTTACATATATCCATGTAAAAAAATGTATGAATATTATTTTAAAATATGCTGAATTTATTAATTTAGTTTTTACTTAGGATATATATATAGCTAAACGAAAAAAATTCGTATAGCCCGAAAAACTGTCTATGGAAAATGCCCTAGATGTAAAACCAAAAGTCAATTAGAGATTATTTCTAATAACCCTGGAAAAGAGAAATTTAAATGTAATATATGTTTTCAAACTTTTGGTATTAATGATATGTAATACCTAATTTTGTTAAAGATGATCATTCGGATGAGATTTAAATTCTTAAATTAAATACTAATATAATAGAAATCTAACTAACGTATTAAGTTGCAAATACGTTATACGATTTGATATTATTGAGTATTTCCAATTATTTGAATTACCAAACTATATCTAATTCTTAAAAATTGTCCAATCAATTTAAATAAAAACCTTAAAATAATTAATTTCTTGAAATGTTAAATAGAAAATAATTGTAGAAGTAAATATAATTCTACTCTAAATGCATTAATAAAATAAAATCATCTTTTCTGCAGAAACTATTCTCACAGTTTTCTTAGTATTAGTTTATTTCTTATAGTTATATAAAAAAGATCAATATAATATAAAATTAATATGGTAAACCAGAATATTTAGAATTATTTTTGTAAATTTTTTCTACTCTATAATTATAATGTAATTATAATGGTATTTAGGTATAATTCAATTGAGATATTAGTATACCTTATATTGCAGCTTAACAGATATAAATTTACAAGAGAAATACGGCAGATTTGTTAAGTTAATACTCATTACTTCTCATTTTTTCCGTGCTTTTGTGCAATTTAAAAGTGAAAAAATAAAATGGAATCATCATTTGAAGAATTAGGAGTTAGTACTCCAATTGTCAAAGCACTCAATGAATATGGATATATAAATCCATTTCCTATCCAGCAAGAATCTATACCAATTTTTCTAAAAGGTTTAGATATGATAGGACAGGCACATACAGGCACTGGTAAAACAGCAGCCTATGCTCTTCCGATATTGACTAAAATACAAACTCGTATTCCTATTCAAGCATTAATTTTAGTCCCAACAAGAGAATTAGCATTGCAAGTTACAAATGAAATTAATAAATTTTCAAAATATATAGGAATCCGAACAATATCAATCTACGGAGGACAAAGTATCGCAATACAGCAGGAACAATTAAGAAAAGGGGTTCAAATTGTTGTGGCAACACCGGGTAGACTGATTGACCATCTTAAAAGAGGATCGATTCAATTAGATAATGTAAAATTTGTAGTTTTAGATGAGGCTGATAGGATGCTAGATATGGGTTTTATAGAGGATATCAAGTTTATACTTTTTTATGTCAATGAAGATAGACAGACCTGTCTATTTTCAGCGACTATGCCATCTGAAATTATAAATCTTGCGCAAGAATATATGCATGACTATTTAGAAATAAGACTAAATAAAGATGAGATAAGCCTTGATACTATTGAGCAATCATATTTGATTGTCAAAGAGCATGAAAAATTTAAACATTTGTGTACCATTATACAAAATAGAAACAAAAAACAACAAACTATTATTTTTGTCTCCACCAAGCAGAGAACAGAAAAAGTATTCCATTATTTGAAGGATGATGGATTCAAAACTACAATGATTCACGGAGATCTTTCTCAAAAACAAAGAAACTCAGCTATATACAGATTTAGAAATGGAATGGAAGATATTCTTGTTGCAACTGATATAGTAGCAAGAGGTATTGATGTTCCTGCTGTAGGTCATATCATTAATTATGATGTACCAGAAGATCCTGATACATACTTTCATAGAATTGGTAGAACAGCTCGAGCAGGAGGGAGCGGAATCGCAATATCACTGGTATCTAATGAAAGAATGGACTCATTTACAAGAATAATGAGGAAGACCAAACAAAATATGCATAAACTTAATGATGAGATGGGAATAGAAATACCGACCATACAAAGATCGCCATATCGAACATATTATCGTGACAGATCTTACAATAATTACAATAATAGTGGTAACAACAGCTCTGGAAACACAACAAGATATGGCTATGGAAATAATTATAGAGGTAGTGGATATAGACGTAGTCCTTATGGTAATTATCGCAACAACAATGATAGAAGAGAAGAATAGTTCATCTAATAGAAACTAAAAACCAATGTATATAATACATATATCTTTTTTTTAATTGATTTATATATCTAGTTTTGCAGAAAAGTTTTATTTATAAATGATATAAGGTATACTATTGTTCTGGTTAATTAATAATTATATATACTAGAATTGTTAAAAAAATATATACATAACAGTAGCCTATTAGGAATTAAGTGCAACCGTTATTAAATCATCATCGTTAATATGAATATATTGGTATTCTATATTATAAAATCATAAACGAATTATTGTCTAATAAGATGCGCTTTTTTTAATCTATATATAAATAACATTAGGAGTATTTGTTTTAGTTTCGAAATTGCTTCATCATCAAATATTATAACTTCTTTAGAATATGGGTCCCAAAGATGAAAGGTCATCATCATCTTCTTCTTCTTCCCCACCGTCTAGATCACCATTAGTGAAATCGTCATTATTATTAGCATTTTCATTATTATTTGGAGATAAACCCTTATCAATTAATTCACATGGCCCATCACTTCTGTCATTGTCGACAGAGTTAAAATCTATAACTTTGTCATCTTCATCACATAGGAATAAATCTGCTCCACTTCCTCCTTTCAGTTCATCAGTGTCTATCCCTCCAACTAATTTGTCATCGCCATTGCCACCATCGAGAGTATCCTCTCCTTCGTCACCATATAAAATGTCATCACCATTTCCTCCATCAAATTCATCGTCACCCTCTTTACCGTAAATGATATCATCACCTTCTCCGCCATCAATCTCATCGTTGCCATCCCCTCCACGAATTTTGTCATTATTTGGTGTCCCCACAATTGATACTTCTACTTTTGGCTTTTCCTGGACACTTTTTTTAGATGCTTCATTTTCCAGAATTATGGTTGAGTTATTTTGCGCATTAATAAATTCCAAAGTAACAAGGTTCAAAAAGAATAGTATAAAAAAGAAACCAAACCGGACCAATCTCATAAATTTATAGTATTAATACCAATTTATACATTTCAATATTTTTCAAAAAAATTTATTTCAAATTGTATTTAATTGGTTATTAGAAATTAATATTATCTTATAAGTATTAATAAATTATGATGAACCTTACTAAGAGTATTCTATTAAGATTTATTGTATAATATTCTATTACTGCTAATTTTTTTTCAAAATATGTTATTTAATAAAAGATACAATAAATAATCCTTCTATATGTCTAATTTATGTTTTAATTTGTTGATAATTCTAGACTTTTTATGGTTTTTTCTAAAAATTACTTATAACGATATGGTTAAGCATATTGTCACATTCTTATATGATTTTTCACTTGATTTTCTATATAAAATAAAAAATAAAAAATTGTTTTTTAAAGAAATTCAATAGAAACCTCATAGTTTATTGAAGATTTTAAATACTATTTATATTTAATTTGAATAAGGATCATATGAGTCGTGACTAATAATGATGACACTCCTTCACGCAATAAAATGAATAAAGGTGATAAGAATATTTTTAATAACGATAGAGATTTAGCATTTAAAGAAAAAAAACGCATAGTCATAACTTCTATGATAGCATCAGCTAGCCTCGCTATACTCAAACTTATTATTGGATTTTCTACTAATAGCCTTGGAATTCTTTCAGAATCATTCCATTCTGGCCTGGATGTACTTGCGGCTCTTATGACTTTTTATGCAATTAGAATTGTAATTAAACCTCCTGATTCAAAATTTACATATGGTTATGCTAAAATTGAGAGTCTTTCCAGTCTTGCAGAAATATTGCTTCTGTTCCTGGTAGCAGGGTATATTTTCTATGAAGGGTTGGAGAGAATATTCTTTAAAAGTATTGAGCCAGATATAACATTTTTTTCTTTTGCAATAATGATTATTTCAATTATAGTTGATTATTGGAGATCAAAAACTTTGTTTAGAGTCGCTCGCAAATATGGTAGCCAGGCCATTGAGGCTGATGCACTGCATTATAAAGCGGATATGATCTCTTCTTCGATTGTTATTGTAGGACTTTGTACAGTCTTGTTTTTTAAAATCCCAAACGCAGATGCGTATACTGCATTAATAATTGCGTGTATGATAATATACACCTCTCTTGGGCTAGGAAAACGTACTCTAGATGTTCTTTTAGATAAGGCTCCTAAAGGCATTAACCACATGATATTGGAATCAATTTCTGGACTAGAAGGAGTCAACAGAGCACACGATGTCAGAGTGAGAAATGTAGGAACCGCAGTTTTCATAGATCTTCATATCGAAGTACCCAGAACATCAACTAATGATAAAGCACATAAAATTGCTACTAATGTGGAAGACAAAATCAGAAAAATAATTCCAAATTCAGATGTGCTAGTTCATGTAGATGCAATAGAATCTGAATCAGAAACCTTAACTGATATAATACGATTAATTGCTTCAGAAACTGATGGAATTAAAAATGTACATTCAATATATTTCTCACAATTACCATCATATTCAAATAAACAAATGAATAAAAATTATCCTGAAACAAATTCAAATGAAGGTGATTATAATGAATTAATTAACAATAAAATTACTAAAGAGTTTAGGATCAAAAATATAAATAGTAATCGATTGTTACATCTATATTTAGATGTTCAAGTAGATAGTGGATTAGACCTGAGGGCCGCTCATAATATTATCGAAAGTTTTGAGTCACAAGTGAGGAAAGAGATTCCAGTTATACAACATATTACCACTCACATTGAATTTGAAACAGAAGAGATTAAAACAATTGGAATTGAAAAAGAAGTTAATTCTTCATACATAGAAAAGATTCGTAAATCCTGTTTTAAAATAAAAGGTGTAGTTGATTGTAAGGATATTGGAATAGTGGATATGGATGGAGATCAACATATTACTTTAACAATAACAATTCATTCTTTCAATCCAAGCAATCTATCAATATATGATGCTCATCAAATTGCTACCGATGTCCAACAAATAATAATGAAGGATATGGGCGCTTCTAAAGTTGTCGTACATACCGAGCCATTATAGATTTTGGTTCTACCGTTAATGAAAAGCATAAGGAGGGAATTAGTATACAAAATGTTCTATAAGAATTAAAATATAGAATATAATAGGGAAACAGCACATTTAATAATAATTACATTTTACTGTTAATTATATTTTCTTTCTGCGTGACTGCGTTTAGCTCACCCTCTCAAGGATTTACATTATTAACATTTATACTGGTTAGCAAAAAATAATAATTTGCATTCTCATTGAGGATTCAAATTCTACACGGATGAGGTTTATTCGAATTGTAAGATGATTATTAACATTCTATTATATTTATTAGTCTTTTACAATGCATATTCTCTCTTAAAACAGATTATGTTTTGGTTCATCATCTAGAAAATATAATCGATAATATTAAAAATATTCAGATTAATACTATTGATTAGTATAGATAAAACATAGTAGGAAGTATAAACAATCTATATTTAGATTCTTCAAATTGATTTGACGATTGAAATGCACTTTGAGAGCCATTAAAATTATTCTATCTATTAATAAGTTGTATTCTATTGATAAATTCCGATATAGTAATTAGGATAGATGAATTCTTTGCAAATTTTTTTGATTGGAATATATTACAATTAATTATTGATATAATTCGTGTTTTTGTAACCTCTATTGTATATTCAGTCTCGCGATTCAATACATAAAATAATAATATCCATTTTCTTGATTTTGTATAAGAGGTTCATTACATGAGCAAAAATGCCATATTTTTCATTAATTTTCGAAAAAATTAACCTATTAATATCAGGGTCTATTTTTGCTAATCCATTATGCCACTCTCCTTTTATTTTACCACGAAAATTGCATAATGCAAATTTAACATTATTATTATTTTTGATTCGTTTAAATTTTCCAGATTTATTACTAGTACGAAAGTAAATCCTATTATCTTTACTAATGAACCAAACTGGAGTTGATACTGCCTGTCCATTTTTTTTATAGGTTTGAATATTGATATATTTTCCAGTTTCAAGTGATTTATGATAATTATTATAATTTTTGGTCAATGGCTATGTCTATTATTATCACTTTTATTATTATAATTTACTAATATAATAGGGGTTAATTATATTGAACGTATGATGAAATCAAAATAATTCTCAAACGGTATCATCAAAAATATACTTAAATTAATAATGCTCAATTCCAAATAGATTAAATCAAATGTTTATTATGAATTATTCTGCTGTTACATCTCTAATGTTAAACAACCATATTTACAATAGTTAAAATTTAATAAAATAAATATAAAGATAAAAATGAAACTAACAATTGTTTCAAATATAGTAAAGGATAAAATTATCCTGAAAAACAACCAAATTACTTACAGTTTAGGAGGTCCTCCTTGTTATTGCGGTCTTATCGCTAAACAATTTGGAGCTAACGTTAGGCTAGTTACTAAATTTGGAGAGGATTTCAATAAAAACGAACTACTATTTTTTAAAAATTCCAATTTTGAAGTAAATAATAATTCTCTTTCACAATCTCCAACAACAAAATTTATTTTGAAAGTTAATGGATCGAATAGAGAATTATATTTATTAGATAAATGCGATCCTATTTTGATTTCTGATTTAGAACAAATTAATACTGATTGTTGGATTATTAGTCCAGTATTGGATGAGGTTCCGTATACCGTCCTAGAATATTTAATAAATAATTATAATAACGACTTTTTAATGTTAGATCCACAGGGATATACTAGAGCTATAGACACAAATAGTAAAGTTATTCTGCATGAAAGTTTAGATCCATTATTTTTTAAAAATATTGACGCAATAAAGTTGGATCCTCAGGAGCTCTTTTGTTTTTCTGGTGGGAATGATATAAATTCTCTCAGGAAATTAAAAGTAAATAACAATATTAGATATGCTCTTTATTCAGAAAAACAAAGAATACATATGTTAAATGAGGATAAACATTATTGGCTTGATATAAATAAAGTAAATACCTCAGATTCGACAGGTGCAGGAGATATTCTTGCATCTGCATTTACTTGTGCCTTAATAAAGGAGCGCGATCCCTTGTGGGCTTTTAGCTTTGGGGTTGGAGCAGTAATGGCTTCATTAAAGACAAAAAAGAATGGAATAGAAAAAATCCCTAAAAA
>DASVEV010000112.1:0-2452 GCA_036380415.1 Nitrososphaeraceae archaeon | reverse complement strand
TTTTTATAAAATAGGGCTTTATTCAATATTAATATTTTATCTAAAGATCGGCTAAGTATGTATCTTGCCAAAATGAAAATATGTATCTAACAATAGAAGAGAATTGATAAAATGAGAACCTTTATCTTTATGACTATTTAGGTTAATCTTATAATTTTAACTAACACTTTCAGAATACCTGTAATAACTAATCTTGTAAAAGTTATGTAACAATTAGCAACAAAATTAACGAAAAACTAAATCAAAGTTATTCGAGGTTTCTAATAAAACGATTTCAAAGAGGGAACTGCACTTCTATCTTACTATTAATACCATTATATCTGGTATAAAGTAAAGATATGGTAAGTAAATAATATAGTACTATGCGATTTTAATTGTAATTATACTTTAATCTTCTTCCAAGTTATCTATTGGGAATCTAAGTGTTGATTTTACCAATTTTACAATAGGAATATAAAGTGATTGATTATTACTACTACTAAAATTATCTACAAACTTGAAGTCTCCTGTCATTTTATTTAATTCAACATATTTCTTGTTCGGTTTTTCTTGAATGACATGATAATGAGAAACAATGCCTCCAATTATTCCTGTATGAATAAACAGTATTTCTTTATTTTTATAGGATATATAATAAAGTAATGGGGTTATGGTCATAAAGGATTGTGAGGTATAAAGTATAACACTTAACAGATCTTTAAGATTTTCGTATTGTAAATAAGTAGTAAACCATTCAGCTTGTGACATATGATAATAAGTAATGTCACTAGATTATTTTAGACTTTTGATACTTATCTACTTTCATAAAAGAATAATTACATTCCAAGAATATTGTTAATTTGTTTGTTTTTTAAAGCAATTTAGATCGAGAAAAAAATTTAGGTAGGATTAAGATATTATTGTTGATGTATTATTTTCAAACAATCCTCTCTCCCCCTCTAGCTCAGGTAACAGAATGAAACAATTATCTATTTCTTATGTTCAAGATTACATTCTGATTTACAAAACTTATTTACCTGACAAGATATACGTGATAATATTTCATACAATAATTATAATTCTGAAATTAACCATAACAGAGTTTCATATTACCATTTAACAATAAAAGCGTTATAGAAAATTTCTTTGATGATGATAATAATAAAAATAATAATAATAATCTCACAATCACTATTTTAAATGATTAGAATCTCTTACTAATTCTACTTTTTTTCTTGCATTTCTTTATTAATTTTATTTATCAGATCATCTATTGTTATTGGTTTTTTAATTATACACCTTGAATATTCTTTAACTGCATGATAATCCACATCGTATGCCGATATAAAACATACCTTTATTTTTTTATCTTTATCTCTTATTTTCGTATACAATTCAAGACCATCCATTTCGGGTATCTTTATATCTAAAAGTGCCAAGGTGTAATAATCTGCCTTGAAATTAGCTAATGCTTTAATGGAACTAGTAAATGCATCAACTGAAAAACCATGAGATTCTAATCCGAGACTAAAAGCCAAAGCTATATCAGCTTCATCATCTACGAGCAAAATTTTTTTATTTTCGCTCATTATTTTATTATGTTTACTAATCCATCCTTCTTTATTTATCTATATTGTTATTTGATGAATTATTACTGTTGATTATGGGTAAAGTAAAATAAAATATAGCACCAAGATAGCCATTCTTATTATTGTTGTTGATATTCTCGGACCATATCTTACCACCATGAGCTTCCACCACATTTTTGGATATATATAATCCTAGACCTAATCCTTCAAAAGATTTTGTAATAAACTTTGAAAATATTTTAGGTAATATTTCTGGATCAATTCCAGGACCGGTATCCTTAACTGTCACTAGCGCATAGGAATGATCATTATTATTATTATTATTATTATCTTTCTTTTCAGTAGAAACAAATATTTCACCTTCTTTAGTAAATTTAATAGCGTTACTTAGAAGGTTGGAGATTACTCCAGCAATTCTTTCCTTATCGGCTTCTACTAATAAAATTTCTTTCGAAGGATTAAAAAGTAACTTGACTTTGTGATTTTCTTTTACAATAATAGTCTTATTATCATCTATAATATTTGATATTACTTGATTTAGATCGAACAATTCCTTGTTTAACTTTAGCGATCGGCTTTCAATTTTAGCAACATCTAATATGTCGTTGGAAAGTCTTTGGAGCCTAAGGGAATTTCTACTTATCGCTGGAGTGAATTCATTTTGTCTTTCAGGGTATCTTTGCAATAGCTGTGAAAATGTTAGAATAGCCTGAATAGGTGTCTTTATCTCATGACTTGCAACATTGATAAATTCCTTTTGCATTTTATCATGAACCTTTAATTCTTCATTAGCCAATGCAATTTCTTGATTTGATACTGAAAGTTGTCTATTTGATTCTCTTAATGCCTTTGTTCTCTTCTTTACTTCATCATTAAGTACTATA
>DASVEV010000111.1:0-8467 GCA_036380415.1 Nitrososphaeraceae archaeon | reverse complement strand
CTTCTGCATAAATAGTATCAAATGCTAGTGTAGATTTACCAGATCCTGAAAGTCCAGTAAAGATTACAATCTTGTTTTTGGGTATATCAATATTTATGTTGTTTAAATTATGTTGTTTTGCACCTCTTACAATTAACTTATCTATCATGATCTACTGACCTCTATTATTCCAATTTCCTGATTTATTTTTTTTAATTTTTCTGTCAGCTGTATGGCTTTCTCAAATTCAAGTTCTTCAGCATACTTATTCATCAATGCTTCGGTTTCTACAGATAGCTTTCTCAAGTCATTTTTACTCATGGACTTAAAATATTCACGTTGAGTTTGAGAATTTTTGTCCTTAACTATTGGCTTTGATATTGAGATAGGTGTTATATGATGTAACTTATTAAATTCTATTTGTTTTTTTCGTCTTCTATTTGTTTCTGCTATCGCATTTTCCATCGATTTTGTAATTTTATCTGCATACATTATTACGGTTCCATCTATATTTCTAGCAGCTCTTCCAAATGTTTGTATAAGACTGATATCATTTCTTAAAAAACCTTCTTTATCTGAATCTAATATAACAACTAGAGAAACTTCTGGAATATCCAATCCTTCTCTTAATAAATTGATACCAATTAGAACATCGAATTCACCCAACCTTAGCTGACGAATTAACTCAGTACGTTCTAACCCTTCAATTTCTGAGTGTAAATATCTTACTTTAATATTTTTTTTTGATAAGAACTCTGCTAAATCTTCAGCCATTCTTTTAGTTAATGTTGTTACTAATGTTCTTTGGTTCTTTGTAACTCTTTTCTGAATTTCAAAAATTAATTCTTCAATTTGATTTTTTGATGATCTAATCTCTACTATAGGATCGACCAATCCTGTTGGTCTAACTAATTGTTCTACAACTTTGAAGCTAGACTTTAATTCATAAGGACCAGGAGTTGCGGATACAAAAATTACTTTTCTTAAATATCTTTCAAACTCATCAAATTTTAATGGGCGATTATCGAATGAACTAGGAAGTCTAAATCCATACGCAACTAGCATTTCTTTTCTAGTATGGTCTCCGTTATACATTCCTCTTAACTGCGGAAGTGTTACATGGGATTCATCTATAACGAGTAAAAAATCGTCTCCAAAAAAGTCTAATAAACAATATGGGGGTTCTCCTTCTTTTCTACCATCAAAATGACGAGAATAATTTTCTATACCAGAACAATATCCCAGTTCATTTATCATTTCCAGATCGTATTTTGTCCTTGAAGCCAGTCTTTCTTTTTCCAGTTCTCCTTCTAATTTAGGAAGCCATTCTTTTAGTTCCTTGTTTATCATACTTATTGCGTTTTCTCTCACTTTTTTGTCAGTTATGTAGTGTTTAGCTGGAAATATTGTAATCCTATTTAGATCTCTAATTTTTTTTAGTGTGGTCGCATCATGCATACTTATTTTTTCGATCTCTTGATCAAAAAGTGTTATTCTAACAATATCATTAGAGTAACCAGGGATTATATCAATAATTTCACCTTTAACTCGAAAATTTCCTGGAGTAAGCGAGAAATCGTTTCTTTCGTATCGGGATTCAATTAACCTCTTAATTATTTCCTTTCGATTCATCATATCTCCTTCTGTTATTGTTAGTGCATTTCTTTCCCATTCTGATGGTGAACCTAATGAGTAGATACAGGAAACCGTAGAAACAATGATTGTTGGCTCACCAGACATTAACATTGCTGTTGCTTCTAACCTCATTTTTTCAATGGTTTCATTTACTGCTGTGTCCTTTTCAATGTAGGTATCTGTTTGGGGAATATAACTTTCAGGCTGATAATAATCATAAAAACTAACAAAATATCCAACATTAGTAGAGGGAAAAAAATCCTTAAATTCGGAATAAAGCTGGGCTGCTAGCGTTTTATTATGAGAGATTACAAGAGTATTTTTTTTAATTCTAGAAATGAGATTTGCAATTGTAAAAGTTTTGCCACTACCAGTAACTCCAAGCAAAGTTTGAACCGACTTTTGGCTTCCAAGAAAAATTCCCTCCTGTAACTGATCTATTGCATATGGCTGATCCCCATCAGGAGAATAGGCTGATTTCAATGGAAATTCAAACAAATCTTTTTTATCCAAATAACGATTACCTTAAAAGGATAAATAAAAGAGGATGTCCTATATTTAACCCTTCCACTTTATCGAACAACCAATAGAGGGATCAAAATCCTTTACAATTTTTTCATCTTTTAATACTTTTTGAATATTTTCTTTCATTATTTCTCTTGTTGGAGTTCTTTCAGGACTTTGAGAATCATTTAATTTTCCATGAAAAACAAGCCTTTTTTCTTGATCAAACAGATACGGATCGGGTGTACAGACAGCGCCATATGTTTTTGCTATCTCTTGAGTTTCATCAATCAAATACGGAAAATTAATGGTGTATTCTTTTGAAAATTTCTTCATATTATCAAATCCTTCTTCTTCATAGTTGGGATCGTTACTATTAATTCCTACAATTTGAAGTTCATCCTTATTGAAATTAGATTGTAAGTCTATAATATCCTTAATACTTGCCTTTACAAATGGACAATGATTACAGATAAATATTATTAATAAAGTTTTACTATTAAAATCATTTAAAGAATAAAGTTTTCCGTCAACACCAATTAAATTGAAATCTGGAGCTTTTTGGCCTGTTTTCAATTTCTGGGAAGATTCAGTTTTTACCATGTTCATTCCATTTTTATACTCTCACATAAATCTTCGGGTTTTACTAATGTATTATAAAATATACAAAAATTTCAAACCTAAAGTTATATCTTTTTGGCATAAAATGAATCTAACCCTTCATTCCAGATTGGACAAATTTTTGAAGGTAGATTCCTAATATTTAATTCCAAATATAACATTTGATAAGTGGCTCATTTGTATATTATTAAGAATCATTAATAACCACAAACCAAATTATAATACTTATCAAAAAACATTCCATAGAAGCTAATCTAATTATACTCGTTGTGAAGTGAATACAGAGAATGATAAATAACTAGTAAATCTATATTATAGTTTGTTTAAGTTATCGAATATTATAAAGAAATATTTAGATTTGCAAAAACAATTGTTCTATTCTTGAGGTAAAATCTCTACCCCACATATTTTAACTAGCTTTTTAAATTTTATTGCGTCGTCTAAGCTGCCTACGATTGTTCCGTAATGCATAGGGATAGTCAATTTAGAAGGTTTTAGTAAATTATTAACAGCATCTGCTGCTTCTTCTGCTGTCATTACATATACTCCTGAAACTGGAACAAGGGCAACATCAGGTTTATACTCGCTCATTTCAGGTATTTTATCAGTATCACCTGAATGATATATTCTTACCATTTTATCGAAGGTAATAATAAATCCCACCTTTCTATCGTCTTTTGGATGAAAATTTTTATTGATATTATATGCAGGAACAATTTTAATACTAATATCCTTTTCTTCAATTGTCTGTCCAGGTTCTACATTTTTTACGTTTTTAAATCCTTCTTGGTTTAATTTTTCAATACATTCGGAAGCTGCAATTATCTTCGTATTCTCATTTATTATATGTCTTAAATCTTCAATACTAAGATGATCAAAATGATTATGAGAAATCAATACTATTTCTGCATCATTTTTTTTATGATGTACTTCAGAAATTTTATAAGGATCAATATATATTATTTTCTTATTGGGAGTGATTAATTTAAACCCATCATGTCCCAACCAATATAATTTTATATTATTTATTTCCATACAAATTGTAGTTTGTATAAGAATTTAAAGTTGTTTATTAAATTAGGGATTCATGATGATTAATTTATTATTTCGTAATGAAAATACCATTACCTTTGACGATATCAGTCTTTTTATAAGATTTTTATCCATAGTCACAACGGCACATTTATAATTAATTGCATAATCTATGATACTATCATCACTATAGTTTGATTTATTTGTATTGACAATTTCAAATCTTTTTGTTACTTCAAGAACGGTTTTTGCAATTTGAGATCTTTTATAGGATGCTTTATTGACAAGAATCTTTAGTTCTTCTATTACTACATCGGGAACAAGAAAATTAATTTTTCCATAACGTATTACAATGCTATCCAACAGCTTTATCGGTTTTGTGACTAGAACCATTAAGAAACTAGTGTCACAAAGTATATTCATCAATATTCCTCAATGACTTAATTATTATAATTGTTAGGAGTGAGAAATGTTTAAAATATAAAAAAAAGAAAATTTATTTGGATGGATTTTATTTTTCGTAGCCTATTCTATCTGCTAATTTTACCACTTCTCGCCCCTTATTGGTCAGAGCGTTATATATCCTAGGTTTCCCTCGTCCCCTGGATTTTTCTTTTTTAACCTTTCTTTCAATCAAACCTAAATTTGTGGCTCTTTTCATCAAGGATTGTCCATATCCCCAACTTCCCATTGTAATAAGTAATTCTCTTGTATGCAATTCTTTGTTCTTTTTGAGTACTCTCAATAATGGAATAAGAGGACGTTCATTTATGAGAACTTTAAGTATATTTAGTTCTACCGTTATAGGAACTGATTTTGTTTCTTTTATTTCCTTAGTAGGTTTGATTACTATTGTTTCCTTGGGAGTTTCTTTTTTTGGTTTTGTGTTTTTTCTTGCTGCCATTTTACTACCGATGTGACCTTACAAAATACAAATATTTAATCATTTTGTTTCCTATTGATTTTTATATCATTTAAAACCAAATAATAGTATAAGTTATATGTTTTAATACTCTAAATCTATATATAACTTAAATATTTTGTTCACAATCTGTATCCATTATTATAGTAGAATGTTATTCGATAATATCTTGTAATAGTCCTGTTAACGATTCTTCAGAAATGTTAATACATCAACCATGAATTAGTGCAAAAGGAATTCATTGTAGAATCTCCATTTTTTACAAAAACTTAGAGGCTAAGTCAATGGTCATAGTGATGAATAAATATATAGTAAATCAATATTATTGTCAGATTAAATAGAAGTTTATATGATGAAAGTAATTCTCTGGTTTGACATAGCGAATCTTTGATTTATAATATAATATCAATGACAATTAGGACATTTATTATAATTTAAAGTAATGGAGAAGTGCTCAATTTACAATTAATTATATTGTTTGATGAAAATCGTTTCAAAGAAAAAATATGTACAGAAAAAGGAAGAAAATTTGAATATTTATAAATAAACTAAGTATGAACATTCTAGTGCAAAGTGATTGCAAAACTTATATTTGATTAAATTATAATAGAATTTATATATTGTAAGATAAATTCCTCACCAAAAATGACCTTTATCAGAACAAGTTAGCTCTGCTCCACAATTATTACATCTTAAATGGCAAGCCTGAATAGCAATCATTTTTCTTTCACATATGGGACAAATTGGAATTTCTTTTTCTTGTTCACTATTCATTTTTGAATATAATGCTAGATCAAATTTTAACTTTTTTGCAAAAGGTTAATTAATAATATTACTTTTAGATCGTTCATTGGTTAATTTTAAAATAGTTATTTCGGATAAATTGGGTAAAAGTTTATCACATGAGCTTAAAGATAAAGATGCTCAACCATTTTTAGGGTCAAAAATAGGTGATACATTTGATTCTTCTCTTGTAGGATTAGCAGGAGGCAAATTACAAATAACTGGTGGTAGCGATAAATCTGGCACTCCTATGAGGTCTGATCTTCACGGTGGAGTAAAAAAATATGTTTTATTACATACTGGGGTGGGTATGCGTGATACCACTGCAGGAAAAAGAGTTAGAAAATTATTGAGAGGAAATATGATAACAGAGGAAATTTATCAACTAAACTGTATTTTAGATGGTGTTAACATTGTTTCATCTCAACCAGAAAATATTGAAACTAGCAATACTGAAACCACAAAGTAAACAAAAGTTTCTTTATAAAATATTTATCAATTACCTTAATATCCCTCAATAAATCTTTATTCGCTATTGCATTGGAAAGATACTCTTCCTGATTGGTATGTTCGTGAATACGGTTACCAGCCTAATGTAAATATAGGTACAGCAGGACATGTTGATCATGGAAAAACCACTTTAATTGAAGCCATAACTGGAATTTGGACTAGTGCCCATAGCGAAGAACTAAGGAGGGGTATAACTATAAAAGTAGGATACGCTGACGCTGCTTTTTATAAATGTAAATCCTGTCCATCCCCTGAATGTTACTCTACTAACCCACAATGTAATAACTGTGGACAAGAAAGTGAACTTTCGAGAGTAGCCAGTTTTGTTGATTCGCCAGGTCATGAAAGTTTAATGGCCAATATGTTGTCAGGAGCTGCTCTTATGGACGGTGCAATTCTTGTAGTAGCTGCCAATGAAGCTGTACCTCGTCCACAAACTCGAGAACATATGTTGGCTCTAGAAGTACTCGGAATTAAACAGATTGTAATTGTCCAAAACAAAATAGATCTTACAGAAAAAGAAGAAGCATTAAAAAATTATGATCAAATAAAAGATTTTGTTGATAATAGTGTAGCAAAAAATGCTCCTATTATACCAGTTTCTGCTCAACACAATTTAAATATTGATATATTAATTGAAGCCATAGAGAAAAATATCCATACTCCTCATAGGAATAGGCAAACATTTCCAATAATGCACGTTTTACGTTCATTTGATATAAACAAGCCAGGAATGCCTGTTGGGTCGATTCATGGAGGTGCTATTGGTGGAGCTTTAATTCAAGGTGAATTTAATGTAGCTGATGAAATTGAAATGAGACCAGGTAATATTAATAACAAAGGTAAATATTCTCCTATTTATTCAAAAATTTCCAGTTTAGGTACCGGTGCGGGATTAGTTAGTAACGTCAAGCCAGGAGGATTAGTGTCGATTGGTACAATTTTAGATCCGTCTTTAGTAAAGAGTGATTCACTTATTGGGTCTGTAGTAGGTAAACCGGGAACATTGCCTGAAGATATCTATGATGTTTCAATAGATACATATCTTTTCGATACCGCAGTTGGAACTCAGGAACCAGTGAAAGTTGAACCAATTAAAAAAAATGAACAGCTTAGAATAAATATTGGAACTTTAGCTACTACTGCTTTAGTTACAAATACCAAAGAACATAAAATAGAAATTAACCTAAAAAAACCAGTTTGTATTATAGAGAGTAGCAGAGTTGCTTTAAGTAGAAAGATTGGAGAAAGATGGCGTCTAATAGGTTCTGGAGTAACGAAATAATTTTATTTAAAAGGTTTCTTTCCAATACCTACTAAGAATAGGGATTTTTATCCCAATTATTATGGAATTCTATACCCATATTAAGTGCCTTTTCCTTCATTATGTCTAGATACTCTTCATATGGAATTTTTGTTGAACAATAAGAACAATTAACTTCTGTCATTTGTTCGTTAACCTCAGCCTTTTTTTCACATTTAGGACACTTAGCTTCTAGCATATTCTTAAAAGTGATTTACTTCTTAAAAATGTTTAAGATTATTCTGAAAGATCACGTCTAATTAGATAGAAATATAACAGATTTCATAAAAGTTATTTATTAGATGACTCCTGCTTCTCTAAGTTTCTTTGGGAGGTATTGTTCAGCTAAGTATTTAAATCCATGTTTAAAAAATGCATCTAACTCACATTTTTCCTTTTTTTTCAGAAATAAACTTAATTCTTTTTGCCATTGTTTTTCTTGCAACCATGGTTTCTTTTTCATATCATTTGCTCTATTGATATCTTCAGCAGTAACCGATAACCTAGCCACTTCGGGGATATTGTAATCGTATATATCTGAAAACATCATTCCTAGCACTTTTACATTCGGTGCTACCAACCTATCACTATCATAACTTAAAGACTCACTCCCAATTTTATAGCGTAAAGCTATACCTAAACCCCAAGGATCGGCATCTGCAAATATCACAACAGGTTTTTTCCATTTTTCATTTAATGTCTTTACCATCATTCTGGTTGCTCTGTCTGGCTCTCCTGAACCAGTCAAAAGTATTGCATTATATTTTTGGATGAACCCGGATTTTCTTATATTATTTAAAACCGTATCTTTTTCTACTACCATAACCAAATCTGCTTTAACGTCTACGATTTCTACATCCGAAATATTTGTCGGAATTAACTGAGACGTTGCCCTACTTCCAAGATTGCAATCGATAATATCTCCACCAACGTTTAGAGTAATAGGACCAGATATCATACCTTTTGGTTTAGAAGTTACTGAAAATTCTTCTCGAGGAATACCAGTAATTAATTCTACTGCTTTAATAGCATCATCAGAATCTTCCTGACTTCTCCAAAATTTTTCTTTATTTTTTTCATCTCCTACCGTACTTAATGTTGCATAATACATACCTCTAATAGTACTCTCCATTTCTTCATCAACTAGCTTTCGAATTGCATTAGCCATAACTAAATAT
>DASVEV010000110.1:0-7634 GCA_036380415.1 Nitrososphaeraceae archaeon | reverse complement strand
TGAAACAAATATTCCATCGGTTTCTTTTAAAATATTTCTTTTAGTAATAACAAATATTTTTTTAAAATCTAATTCCTTACATAATTCAAATGCTTTTTTAACCACACGTTCACATCCTTTTCTGGTTATTTTTCTAATAGCAACAGCGGAATCGTCACTGGTTTTAAATTCTATTCCAGCATACAAACCTTCAGTTGCCTCCCTTACACAAACGAAATCCAAATCTAACTGTAAAGTTTTATATGTTTTTATTGGTCTAATATTTGCATAAAGTTCAAATTTCTGTCTAATGCTCACGGCTACACTCCTAGGAGCATTTGGATCTGGCATCGTAGTAGTAGGCCCTTTAAAGCAAGCATCACTCTCCGATAGTAATTTCCAAACTTCACTAGTGATATAAGAATTGGTTTGATTCCTTTTCCAAAATTCAGATCCAGCTTCTACAGGTATAAGCTCTATAGTACTGTTACATGATTTCAAAACATCAGTCATACATTTTACCAACTCTGGGCCGGTACCATCTCCCTTTATAACAACAGCCTTTTTATTTCCCAAAAATAATCAAATTTTCATTTGGACGTTTCTATTTATATTTTATATGGATCGTAACTCCATTCTTACTTCCACATTTTCGATTTTAATTCAATTTTTACTACCATATCCTTAGTGAAAGGTGGCATTAATGTAGAATTAGAAATCTGTGTAAATTCATTATGTTCAGAGAAATAAGAATACTGGATATTGTAATTTTCTAACGGGAGTACTTCTTTCTTAAATGATCCTGTTTCGTTATTAAGAACAGTTATTGTTTTATTATCAACTGAGTAAAGTTGCATAAAATCATCTATTGTAAGCCTAATAGGTCTAATATACTCAATATGTATTCTATCTCCTATTTCGTCTGTGTGAATGAGATGAATGCATTCTTTTCCATCTTTTATTTCCTTTCCCATACCCTCAGGAAGGTATTTTTGCTTATCATCTTCAAAAATTTGCACTACTGGATAAATATTGAAGGTTTCAACATTATGAGCTTTTAAGCAAATGCCCAAAACTTGTGGAGGAGGTGACAATTGCATTATTATTATTCCTGCGAAAGTTGCTATGCCTATCATAACAGGTGGTAATAGTAATTGTTTTTTCCCTATTTTTTTTGTAGGTTTTGTTGGCTTGAACCGCCGTTTGGGCATTCTAAATTAAATCGTAGAAACTCAATATTAGAGTCTTTCTACATTCTCCAATCCTTATATATATTCTGATAAATAGTTAATCATTGTAACAATCTGAATATTTATTACATCTCAACAGTCTGATCCATATCTTTTTTGTTGCGTCAATAGATATTTGGTCTAGAATTTAAACTCTCTACAGGGGAAACTATGAATGTAATCTCCTCAAAATAAGGGTTATAGGTTTATTTCACTTTATAAAAATTATTGATATTGATAAAAACAAAAAATTACTCCATATCAATAATCGAGATTTCTAATCTAGTTTTGAATGAATCTTCATAATATATTCAAAATAGAATATGAAAAATAATAAATTAGTTCATAAAGTATTTGTCTATATTGCTTACTGTCCATATTGATGGAGCCTCGAGAGGAAATCCTGGACCTTCAGGTATAGGAATTATTGTATTTCGAAATAATACGTTAATATTAAGTTATGGTGAATTTATAGGATTTAATACAAATCTTTTATCGGAATATCTAGCCCTAAAAAGAGCATTACAATTTGCAGTTATAATTGATAAGGAAATTAGAATTCACACGGATAGTATGACAATCGTACAACACAGAAAATCGAAGGAAAGAATTAGAAGGAAAGAACTGAAAATTCTTTCGAGAGAGATTAATAATTTAGAAAAAAAATTTAAAAAAATTTCTTACAAATATGTACCACGAGAAAGAAATACAACTGTAGATTTAGTTGCAAAAAAGGCCATAGACTATCATATTAATTAATCAGGCTTAGGCTTATTATTTAGGCAGCGATGAAGAATCAGAGTTAATATTGAAAATCATATGTAATAAAGGCATTTGACTGAGCTGCCATATATAACATTTAATCTAAAAGTTTATGTAACAAATAAATTGAAATTTAATTAGAATTGCTCGAAAATAAGGACAAGAAGTTTAGCCTCATAAAAGATATCGCAATAATAGTTATCGGAGTAGTTTTGATATGGTTTGCTGTCAAAGTCGTATTCAATGTAGACAATCCATTTTATGTAGTTTCTAGTGGAAGCATGATTCCTGTTCTGAACGTCGGTGATATATTGATAGTAAAAGATGGAAATACCTTTAATAGCTTAAAGGTGGGCGATATTATTGTTTTTAATCGGCCTCAAGGAGGAGACAGAGTTATTGTTCACAGAATTTTAGAGATTAGTGATAGATTTGGGGAGAAAGTAATAGTAACAAAGGGTGATGCAAACGATGGTATAATACCAGGGACAGATTTTCCTATTCGCGAAAAAGATTACATTGGAACAGTAGCCTATACCGTTCCAAAGATTGGATTAGTTTTGAAATACCTTAATCCACCTGTAAATTATATAATAATAGCAGGAATAATAGGAATACTAATTTATACGAATATTAAAAAGAAGAATGATGAAAAAGGTAAAATTGAGGGAAACAATCCACTTTAAAAGGTATTCATATAGCATTTATCTTTTTGATTATTGTTAATACATCTTGATCTAACAATACATGATCCAGTCCTACTTTCTGTCCTTCAAATTTTGCACTTTTTCCTGAAACCAATGCAAATCGGAAGTCACGGAGCATGTTTCTATGTAATTTGGCACAAATGTCCTTTACTCTTGTTCCATTCCTTACAATTAAAGGCTCTTCATAATCGGTTTCCTTTCCTTTAGGTCTCATGTAAATTCTAATGAATTCTAATTTGTTAAAAATCGATTCCTTAAGCATTTCAATATTCAGGTTCGAATTTGCTGAAACAGGTTCGACGGCTTCGCCTAGAAAGGGAATCATAGCATTTAATGTATTAGAATCTATCAGATCGATTTTATTTAAAATTATTAGGGAATGAGGATATACTCTATTTGCAGCTAAAGCATCGATTATATCATCGGTAGTCAAGTTAGGATCTCTTATTGTAATTCTACCATTATGAATTCCATAGATTCTACACATCTCTCTAACCATAGATTCTGAAACTTGTGAATCTTGATCGATACTGACTGAAATTCCTCCTTTGTCAGTTTTATGTATGTGAACATTCGGAGGTTTTTTATTAACCTTTATACCTATTTCGGCTAATTCTTTTACTAATATAGAAAAATGTTTGGGTTGGAATACATCAACAACAATCAATACTAAATCAGCATTTCTAGCAACAGAGAGAACTTTTTTACCCATTCCTTTCCCAGACGCTGCACCTTTAATAATTCCAGGTAAGTCAATCACTTGTATTTTTGCTCCTCTGTACTCCATCATGCCAGGAATAGCGGTTAGTGTAGTAAACTGATATGATGCTATCTTTGAATTTGCATTAGTTAAAGAATTTAATAATGTAGATTTTCCAACACTCGGAAATCCAATGAGAACAACCGTGGCATCTCCTTCTTTTCTAACGTCATACCCCGAACTACCTTTTCCGCTTGAGACTGTCTTTCCATGCCTATTTTCGTCAAGTTCACGTTTAAGTTTGGCTATCTTTGCTTTTAAAATTCCAATGTGGAATTCAGTAGCCTTGTTTATTTGTGTTTTGTGTATCTCATCTTCTAATTCTTTGATTTTCTCTGGAATTCCCATTGTTGGATTATAAATAATATCAAATTAAGATCATAAAAGAATTTCTTTCTTTAAAATATTCCAAAGAGTTTTAGTCCATGTAAAGAACCAATCATTGAACCAAAGATTATCATTAATAACCAAGGCATTGCTGGTAACTTTGGTGAATTAAGAATTATTTGGTGATTTTCAATAATATTAGTTATGTAATCACGTACTTTATCATTCCAGATTTTATATTCTATCCTGTGTTTCTTTAGAATAGATTCTATTTCATAAATTACTGGAGCGCGGACCGATCTGATATGCTGAATATATCTTCTTGAGATTTCCACTTCTCCTTGAATTGCAATTAATCCCTGATGCATATATAGTAGTCTAATATGGATTTCCCAGGGTTTTTTTAATTTTTTTGTAAATCCATTACCTATTTGTCCTGGTTTTTTATTTTCAAACTTGACTTTGGAAAATCCCTCCAAGATAAGAGTTTTAATAATTTCATCTTTCTTTATTTTTACTAAGAGACTAAGATGATCAAACTGGATATCTTCAGACTTGATTGATTCCTGTAATCCTTTTAAAAAGCTCATTTTTTTTGGATATCTCGTAAGGAATTCAGACATATGGTTATTGAAAATTTGGAGATCATGGTTATATTAAAATGCTATGAAAATAAGATATTATATAATAGAATCAAAGTTTTGGATGCCTCGAAAATAAATGTCTGTTTGATAATCGATAGCAACGTCTTGCCAACATAGTCTTCTATCAGTAAAGGAAATATTTGAATCCCGTATTAACACTAATGGAACTGACTCATTACTTTCTCCCATTACAAACGTCCCCATTGTAGCTAAAGAATCTGCTGTTGCTTTAAGTGTATATTTCATGATGTGCCCAAAAAGATCTTTTTTACCCCTTTGATCTTCTACTGGTTCTATTCCTGAACAACCTATAGCTACACCAGTAGTACCGATCCTTGTAGGCATTAGTCTACTATCGGAAATGACTATTCCAACCCTAATTCCCAATTGTACGAGGAATTCCATTCGCAAATTTTCAGCAGAGATAAATGGATCCATAGGAAGACATATAACATTATTAGAAGGAACATTTGATTTATCAATTCCTGCATTTGGTGCTAAAATACCATTCCTCATAGTTAATAAGAATCCAGGTAACCCTCCAAAAATTACATCTGATTCTCTAATTACTACCTCTACAAACGTTGGATCCATTTGATACAATTTTGCAAGCTTTTTGGCTCTATAGCTAGGTCTAATTTTTTGCAGATCTATTAAAGAACCTTCGCTCATAGCAACGAATTTACTTGATAATACAAGAACGTCTCCATTTGTAAACTCACACTTTGAGGATATAATAGTATCAAAGAGATCAAATATTTTTTTTTTAGTTTTTATTTTAATAGGTTTTACAAATATCAATATTATTATTTAAAGTAGAGAACGTTATTAATTTTTAGAACGTTTTTATTCACGAATTGTTAACTTTATTTAGTATAAAGAAATGGGAATGACTATTACTGAAAAAATTTTAGCTAGAGCCTCCAATAAAAATAGTGTTACTCCTGATGATGTAGTCATAGCAAATATAGATAAAGTTATGGTCCATGATGTGTCTGGTCCTGGTGTAATTAAAGTTTTTTCAGAATGGGAAAAAAAAGGTATAAATCTTGATCACATTTGGAACCCAGATCGAGTATGGATAAGCGAAGATCATTTTGTTCCTGCTTCTGATAGGATTTCAGCTAATAATATTACATTATTGTCCAACTGGACTAAGAAATACAAAATAAGAAAACATTTTAAATATGGATTAGGTCAGTATGGAATTTGTCATACTTTATCTCATGAAGAAGGGCTGGTTTTGCCTGGTGAGATTTACGTAGGTGGCGACTCTCATACAAATACTACTGGTGCAATGGGATCACTTGCTGTTGGATTGGGTCATACAGATATTGCATATGTATTGATGAATGGAAAAATATGGTTTAAAGTACCGGAAACAATTCTTTTTAAGATAAAAGGAGATAAACCGGAGTACATAATGGCTAAAGATATAATATTGAAGATAATAGGTGATATCGGTACCGATGGTGCAAATTACAAAGCGATGCAATTTACTGGAGAGACTGTGGATAAAATGTCTATGGAAGAAAGATTAACCCTCACTAATATGAGTACAGAAGCTGGAGCTAAGAATGGAATTATTGACCCTGATGAGACAACATTTGAATATCTAAAGACACGAACTGACAAGGAATTTATTCCAGTCAAAGGAGATGTCGATGCCGCGTATAGTAATACATTTACATATGAGATAGAAAATCTCGATCCAGTTATAGCTAAGCCATATTCACCCGAAAATATCTGTGCTGTCGGCGATTTAGAAGGAAGAATAATTGATAAAGCATATATTGGATCATGTACTGGCGCTAAATTAGAAGATTTAAGAATGGCAGCAAGGATCCTCAAAGGAAAACAAGTTAAAATTAGGACAGAAGTGTTACCTGCTGCACAGTCAATCTATTTAAAAGCAATTAAGGAAGGATTAATAAGTATATTTTTGGAAGCAGGTGCAGTTGTCGGTCCTCCTACGTGTGGTGCTTGTTGTGGTGCACATATGGGTGTACTTGCAAAAGATGAAATTTGTATTAGTACTACTAACAGAAATTTCCCAGGAAGAATGGGACACGTTGAATCACAAACATATTTAGCATCGCCTTTAGTAGTTGCTGCAGCAGCTCTAAATGGAAAAATTACAGATCCAAGGAATGAAATGTCGTGACTATTCTTAAAGGTAAAATTCACAAATACAATAAAAATAATATAGATACAGACGTAATAATTCCTGGACCTTATTTAAAAATACACGATCATAAGGAATTAGGAAAACACGCGATGGAAGGCTTGGATCCTAATTTTTCCGAAAAAATATGTGAAGGAGATTTTTTATTAACTGGGAAGAATTTTGGTTGTGGCTCTAGCCGAGAACATGCTCCGATAGCATTACATGAAGTGGGTATTCGGGCAATACTTTCTCCTTCCTTTGCGAGGATATTCTACAGAAATGCAGTGGATGGAGGCTATCTTTTACCTATAGAAATTGATCCTATTTTGATTGAAAAAATATCAGATAAAGACGAGATAGAAATTGATCTTAATACTAATACAATAAAGAATATAACATCCAGTGAAACATTTAACATCAAACCATTTCCTGAAATAATCTCAAAAATAGTAAAGGCAGGAGGGTTACTTTATTTTAAGGAATAGATCAAAAGAGGGCATAAGAAGCGAAAATCACATAAACTCTTTTTCTCTAACGCTTTGGAATGTTTAAATTTAAACTTATAAATGTTCTAAATACAGCATTGTTTGTAAATTTGTAAACTTTGTAATAATATGATCTATGACTTTTTAGTAATCGAAAAAAGTCAAAAATTAATTTACAAAAGGAGATAAGAGAAGAAATATTTATTTAAAAAAAGGTTAGGTTAGAGTTATAACGTTAGCTAAAGAAATAATTATTACGAATAAAAAATTAAGAATAAAAATTAAAGAAAATAATGGTCTGGATGATATATTGTTCTAGTTACCGCCACCTTGTCCATCATTGTTGTTGTCGTTGCCGCCGCCTTGTCCATCATTACCATCTCCATCATTACCATCTCCATCATTACCATCTCCATCATTACCATCTCCATCATTACCATCTCCATCTTTACCATCTCCATCTTTACCATCTCCATCTTTACCATCACCTGTTTCTGCCTGAGTTGCTTCTGCTAGTGGTGGTGGACTTACTGCATTAAATGTTTGAGCTTGAGCGACATCACCGGTAACGGTA
>DASVEV010000109.1:0-4120 GCA_036380415.1 Nitrososphaeraceae archaeon | reverse complement strand
AACTATTACACAATATCAAAATACTAAAGAACTAACTATTCTAGAAATATTATGATATGTAAAGGTCAATCCTCTCTTCATTAAAGTCTTTATCAAATTACTAATCATTGGTAAATTCTCTCTCTCTTTTATCAGCAAATACCATTATTGGTTCTTTTGTTGATTGAAAGATAAATTTGACATTTTGATTTATAGTATTATTATCATTTACATTTTTCTTTAGTGTAAAATTTCTACATTACTTATCTTTTCATTCATATCAAATGTAGTTCTTTTTAGTTTTAGGCATCTACCATCTACTATCAATTCTTTTAATAGCTAAAAATCACGGATTAACTAGCGTCTTTGTATAGGCTATTCATCTAATTGAAATTATTCTTTCTAGCTTCCATTAGGTATTTTTTATTAATCTAATTATTATCTAGTTTAGATATTCTCAAGTATAGTAATATAAAATCCATTAACTAAAATTTTATTTGTGAAGTTCAAGTTATCCTTACAGGTTCATTTTTCCTGATTTTTTGTGCTCTGCCTAATGTGAAAAAGAGTTCTCTGTATTAGATAGAAAGGAAATACAACTAATCCAATTAGAATTGTTAAAATAAACATATAGTTTCCTGATATATGATGACTATCTATAGAGTAGGCTGTATAAATAATATCATTGGTAGTAGCCAATATCAATCCCGATAAAACCATCATTCCTATTGATGATAATAAATAAAAAATAGAATTTGATTCATAAGAGAGTCTGATAGAGAGAAATAATAAAATTCCTACAATAATAAATGAAAAATGCTGTAATATATGAATATTTGGATTAAAAGTTGCATAATCAAAGATATCTGGAATATGCCATATTAACATAAGAATTACTATAAAAATAAATAAAATTATCCATTTTTTATTTAAGTTAAAAAATATTGTACTTAGAAAAAGTGTCCAATATTGAATAAATTTTGAGAGTACAATTTCATAATTTTTTTTATCCTTTTTTTTATCCACATTTATCTTGACATATTTAATTAGTAATTCTGAAGCATTAACAGAGAGATATCCTATTGAAAAAAATATTGCATGTTCAAATATCATATGATATCCTAAATCATTTTCTAAAAGTACAAGAATCCATTCTTGAAAAGATATTATTAATAGAAAAGCCAATATTGTTATGGTGACAATTGATCTTGAATTTTTTTTTAAATTTTTAAATAAAAGATTCAATTGATTTCATCATTACCATATATCTTATTTTATAATTTGTGAACATCATCACTAGTAATAGTGTGATTCTCTTCTATTGATCTTTTTTCTTGTGTTTTTACAATTTCATATTCCTCTGGTTTCTGTTTTCTAATTAGTGTTTTACTCAAGTTAAATGCAAAGATAATTTGGCCTATTCCTACTGTTAATGCAAAAAACAAAAGCCATGGCAGAGCCCATGAGAATTGGTCAGGTATAACAGCCTCTCTTCTAATGAATCCTAAAAATCCTAGATAAGTGAACATTAATGCAAGTCCAAATCCTCCTATTAACGTAGTTAAAAGATGTACTAAACCAAGAATATTCCCTAATTTTTTTTTGGTCAAATCTGCTATTATCGCATAAATCAATCCTATTCCTAATAGAATACTACCCATTAGCAAAACTAAATGTATGTGGCCAACTATATTCAAAGTATTGTGTAAATATACATCTGTACCCCACCAGCCTGTTTCTGCACCAGTAAATCCACCATAAACCCATCCAATAATTCCTGATACTATAAAAAAAGAGGAAATATTCCATCTTATATTTGATCTAAGGATATACATCATAATAGTCATGATAGTCAAACCTGATGGAAAAATTATCGCCTGACTCGCAATCGTAGCAATTATTTGGACGAAAACAGGATTTGGCATATCCATATAGGAATGATGTGAAAAAACCATTAGAGTAAATATAAAATAAAAAGGCCAGGGGCGATAAGCCCATTTGTCATAGGGAACAGTTTTTTTTGTAAATTTTGGTATATAGTAATAAGCAGCCGCAAGAAACGAAAATAGAGTAAAATATACAATGGGATGACCAAAGAACCACCATGCATCTTTTGCAAATAGCCAATTTGGTTCAAAATTAGGATTTAAGAGATATGTGAAACCAATCGCAAGCTGAGTGAAAAACCCTATACTTCCGCTAAGGAGTGCTACTGCATTAACGAATATTCCTACCACAACAATAGATACTGCTGGAACTTTCTTTCTATATTTTCTAGGAAACCAGGAACTTATACCTAGAATCGATACCCATCTAATAGCAGGAGATAGATTTTCCATAGGTAAGAGATCGACTCTGCCTGAATCATTAAGGTCTACTGGAGCTTTAAAAAAACTATTATCTTCTGATTCGTTTTTTTGAACACCTGCTGCTATCTTGCCTTTTAAAACAGTTGCAACTATATTTATGCAAAATATAGTTAGACCAATAGCGATGAGAGTGTCTGCTAAAAGAAACAATATTGAGGAAAAAATAGTCCATCCCTCATTTTGTGGATGAAAAGCTAGAGGTAAAAGGTTGTACCATCCACCTCCAAAAAACATTATTGCCGAAACTATCAATAATATGTTCCCTGAATTAAGCATAACATATGAAATTATAGCTATTTTAAAACTATAAAGTGGCTTTTTAGCAAATTTACTCACTAAATAATAACTCAATCCAACTGTCATCATTGATGCAAAACCGAAAAACATTATTTGTCCGTGGGCTGTAACTGCTGCATAAAAAAGACCCATTGTCTGTTGTTGGTTACCCATAATATTGAGATCTGATTGAATCATTCTCATTATTATTGCCAAACTTCCTGCAATAAGAAAAAATGTTACTGATGATATGATAAACATCTTTGTGAGATCAGCAAGTTGCTTGGAGATTTTGTATAAGGGAGTAGGACCATGTTCATGATCGTACTCTTCTAAAATGGTGCTGTCTTTTTTTATTTTGACCATATTTACACAGAGCTAATCGTTATACTTGATACCATATATGGATGGCTCCATCCACAGTATTCTAGACATCGTATTGTATAAACACCAGGTTCTTTAAAGGTGTAGTAGAATATGTTTTCATACCCTGGAACTACTTGCATCTGCATAAGTGGGACATCCATCTGGTTTGAACTAGACAAAATACTAAAACCATGGTTGACATCTTGTGAATGAGCTACAAATTTGACAGTTTCTCCCGCTTTCACTTGTATTTCTCTAGGTTGATTTGAAGCAAGATCTGTTTTACTTTGATCATTATTATTATTATTATTATAATACCCACCATCCTCTATTTTCCAATACCACTGACCAGCTGTTATTTTTACAATATGAACATCTTGAGTTTCATTTAATCCCTTTTCAAACGCAACAGGTGGCATCCAAGGATATCCTAACACCCAAAACCAAATCAATATCCCTGCAACAAAAATTCCCCAATATCTTTCTGCATGATATTTATTAAGTTCATATTTTGCTTTATCAAAACCCTTCAATGCGACATGATTGAATTTTGTAGAAAGTAAAACATAAATAAAAAAAGCCGTAGCAATTACTAGTGCTATAGTTAAAATGAGTTTTAACCATGGAACTCCATATCCCAATTCAGCTGCAAGCTCTATGCCACTCATTAAAATTATTATAATAGTTATTTCAAAATATAAAAAGTTTTTTTATCTTCCTAATAAAAACAAATAAAATTTAAACAATGATAAATAATATAATCAATGAAATTAAATTCTTTATAGATATTATTCAGTCAATTGCCTTTGCATATAGAGGCTCCTCTTAAGTTAATGATAAATCTACAGCTAGGAATAAAGTTGAATAAATTATTTGTATTATTTAGGAGCTATTCGCTTTAATTTTATCATCTCCTTCGGTAAATTTTTCCACAATATAGTCATCAAAACTGAAATAAGAAAAAAATTTACTTGATATTTTATTATTTGTCTATATATTAGAAATCTTTTTAAATATTGCTATGATCTTATAGTATAATTGAATAACATTCTATCTCAGGTTATATTTGGAGTAGGAATAGTTTTAGCAATATCTGCTTTATCTGCCATTTTTATTAATAGTGTTGCTTT
>DASVEV010000108.1:0-2486 GCA_036380415.1 Nitrososphaeraceae archaeon | reverse complement strand
TATTGGATAGTATAGCTGATTTAGGAATAAATATAGTCGAAGTAGTGCATGATAGATTAAGTTCTAGTATACCTACAGGAATGGCAGGAGTATTCCTTAGCCTTGAAATGGAAAATCAAAGTTATATGGACGCTTTAACTAAACATCTGACAGAAAAGGGAATAAATTTTAAAATTTAGCATTTTCAATTATTGTAATTCCTAAACAATATACAATATCATGAATATAAAATATAATGCAATTAAATTGTGAAAAAAATAAATGTTAATACTACTTCCCTTAAAGGTTCAATGAATATAATAAAAAATAATGTTCTATAATATATCAATTGTACAAGTTACAGGAAAATGATCACTATATCCCGTTGGCTGTCTTGATTTATTTTCATTTCCGATTATACTGCTATTATTAATATCATTTTTTGTTCTATCAAATTCAAAAGACATGGGTCTTTGTTTAAATTCCGATGGAATCAATCTTTCATCATAATTATTCTCTTGTTCAAATTTGCTTTCAGATAAATTCTCACCTAATGTCATACCTTGAGTATTTATATTAACAGAGGCGAGGTTCATTTTTAATCCCTGTTTTCCATATAATAAGCCTCGCGATATTATAAATTGGTCAAATAGATTAAATGAATTTGTTTTCCGAAAATATAAACTTCCGTTAGGATAAAGATTCCACATACAGTTAAATAAAACTGATGGTTGTTCTAAGTAAATTTGTTTATACGTTTTATCTCTATTTTTAAAATCTTCTTTTGCTAACCTAAAGATTCTATTCCATTTACGTAGTAAATTTTTGTCTGGTGTTGCATACAGATATTTCATAATACTTTTATCAAATGGCTCATCATTAAAATCACCCATGACTAGAATATTTATGTTCCATCTTTCTTCAAGTTTTTCTAATACTGTTTTTCCTTCCTGAATTGAATCAACATTATTTGGGAATTTCTCTATTTCCATTTTCGGATATTTTAAAATAGAGTCAACTATTCTTCCACAATGTTCTGCTGCCATATATCTAGAATATTCTGTATCCATAAGTTCGAAATAATCATCTCTGCCTCTTCTTGATGGCCAATGATTTACTAAAACATTTAGTTTAGCATTATTTTTTAATACTCTAAGCTTTGCATAAAAAATATCTCGTGTAGGAAATCTAAAATTTATCATATATCCATGACCATCAAGCTGCTCAAAGATCTTATTAGAATAAATTAAACATGTATCAATCCCTCTCAGGTCTGGCCCTTTATGATATGGTTTTAATTTACCATCTATGTTTGTTCCAGCTATTTGGTAGTCATCTCTACCCAATGATTTTTTTAATTCATCTATTAGTTTTTCAGCTAAAAAAGCATTTTCAATTTCACATACGCCTATCAAATCGGGACCGTTATTGAAAGTATTTTTAATTATATTTGTTAAATTTTGTATCTTTATATCACGAACCTTTTCATTCCAACCTTTATTTGGAGTAAATTCAAGATTTGATGAGATTTCATTAGGTTGAATATCAAATAAATTTCCTAGATTCCAGAAAACGACGTTAATATTTTCCTTCAATTTAATAATAAGATTTTATTAAATATATAAAATTTACAGGCATTATTTCAAGATTGAAGTTTTATTTTTATAATAGTATATAATTTTGTGTTCTGTTGAATCATCCGTTGTTTAAATCAGTTGTTGGAAATCAGTTGGTATTTTGAAAAATGGATGTTAGATTTGCCTTATAACACCCACTATGTTTACATCATCTTAGATGGTATAGATGTGTAATAATATAGATGCACAATAAAAAATAAAAATATTATTGATTTTTGGGTGTTAGAGGCTACAATAACACCCGTGAATCCGTTGTGACAAACTATTATCTATAGTAGCAATCAATAGTAAAAGCAGTTTAATTTAAAAACTTATTGAATTAGGGTGGTAAAAAAGTAATATTTTTAGGTACGATTATCTGTTAATGGATTATCCAAAAAAATTGATGGATTAGGTTAATCTATTCATAAAAATATTAAGTAATAGATTAATAACTTGTATTAATTTAATTTGGTAACTTTATAGATATTTTCAAATTTTATGCTGCTTAACGAAATATATACTACTTTAATTTTTTTATATATAGTTAGTTTAGAAATTAGAATGAATAATAACAATAATGTTAAATTAATCAAAAAATTATTTTGAATTAGTTTTGATCTGGTATATGCTTTTCAAGATCGCTACAATATCTATTGTCTGTCAAGAATGCAAGCTTAGAATTAAGATCATCTAGTTTTAATGTTAAAGATTTTTCTAGTATCAGATTGGGTAGAAAATTTTCTTTAGTTTCATTCAGTTTCTTTTCAATGTTAAGTTTTTCATTTTGTAGCTTTGTAAATTCATTATCATTAGCAAATAATGCAAGCTTAGAATTAAGATCATCTAGTTTTAATGTTAAAGATTTTTCTAGTATCAGATTGGGTAGAA
>DASVEV010000107.1:0-3477 GCA_036380415.1 Nitrososphaeraceae archaeon | reverse complement strand
TGTTTTATCATATTCCATTCAATGAATGCTGCAACTATTAAAATTGATACTACTATTACAATTTCTATTATAGTGGGTTTAAGAAGTAATTTCCAAGATTTTTTTTTAAAAAGATCATAAATAAGCATTCCACTTCTTGAGATTGCTAGACCATAAGAAAAGATTTCCATTATACCAAATGGAGTAACAAGAATTGCTAGTGGGGAAATATTTTGCAATGTTGTATTTTCTAAAGCCATTGCATTAAAAACTAATCCTGTACCAAACCCAGAAAATATTCCAATTCCTATACCAATACCTGGAATAAACATGGATAAGGCAATTAGAACATTATTCAGAAAAATGCCAACTTCATCTATTCCTTGGATTTTTGTTTCAAATTGCTCTTTTATTAATGATGATTGTTCCTTTTCAATATTTATTTTAGCACCAATACTATAAGAAATAAGAAAAACTAACATACCAACAGCTAAATAATAAAGACGTTTCTTCAATTTTTATGATATATTATTTAACTTTATAATATTTTTGTATTGAACTTATAATAGCAATCTAATTAAATAAGATGATTCTATCGTAATAGTTTGTAGTTGTCTTTTCAGAAAGAAATATCAAATGCATTGTCTTACATTACTGCACAAGGATATCAAATACATCCTGAAGCATTTAACATTTTAAAAAATCTTGATTCAAATATAATGGAAATAATTCAGAAAGTTGTTAAATTTAAGAAAAGCCACAATGACACTAATATTATTCTTATAGAAGATATTGGAAATTTTTGTACTATAAAGATTTCCAATGAACTTGATAGTTTAACTACTTCAGATTCAAAGTTCCAAGATAATACTATCAAAACAATAAATGAAATTCAAGAATTCAAAATTATATCTACACAAAAAATTACAACCGATAAATCAAATTATAGAGAATCATTTAAAATTATTTACGATTCTGCAGATTATATTGACCCACAGGAAGGTATTAATGGGTATATTTCATTATTTAAAAGTAGATTTCATCAGTCTTTAAAAATTTTATCTACAAGACCAGAAAGTAAACATATCCATAAAATATCTTCCATAAAAAGAAAAATTAAACAAAAAAATAACAATTATTTAGAAAATAATCTTTCGTTAAATGGAAATACTTCCATAATTGCTGGTCTGGTAATGTCTAAACGATCTAAAAAGAATAATATTGAATTAGCTATAGATGATTTAACAGGAATTATAAATACAATCGCTTTAAATGAAAAGACAATAAAACTTGTATCAAAATTAACATTGGATCAAATGGTAATGTTGGAAATTGAAAATAAAGGAATAAATTATGTTATTAAAAAAGTTATTTCCCCTGACATTCCTGATCATATACCTAATAAGGGAAAATCGGATGAATATGTGGTTCTAATTTCTGATTTGCATATAGGTAGTAAATATTTTAAAGAAAATGAATTTTTAAAATTCCTAAATTGGTTAAATTCGTCATCGTCAGAAAATGAAATCGTTTCAAAAATTAAATTTCTCTGTATAGGAGGAGATTTAATTGATGGAGTTGGAATATTTCCCAATCAGGAAAAAGAACTAAATGATAGTACCATATATCAACAAATGTGTCATTTAACTAATCTCCTAGAACAGATTCCAAAAAAGATTCAGGTATTTGTTATTCCAGGAAATCATGATCTTGGAAGAAGAGCTTTACCTCAACCTGCTATACCAAAAAAGGATGCAGAAATATTATACACTTGGAAAAATTTTACTATGTTAGGTAATCCTAGCTATATTGAGTTAAATGGTGTTAAAATTCTCATGTATCATGGTCAAGGACTGGATGATATTATTGCTACAATACCAGGATTAAGTTATTCTAATCCTGCTGAAGCGATGAAAACATTACTAAAAGCAAGACATTTGTCTCCAATATATGGTCAAAGGACACCAATCTCACCAGAAAAGGACGATATGATGGTAATTACTGAAATACCGGACATATTTCATTCTGGACACGTACATGTAATGGATGTACAAAATTATCGTGGAACATTGATTGTAAATTCTGGGACATGGCAAGATCAAACCCCATTTCAACAAACTATGGGAATAATGCCTACCTCTGGAATCGCAATAGCTGTTAATCTTTCCACATTACGTCCATTTCAAATTGATTTTAGTCAATAGTTGTTGTTATTGTAGATAGTAGATGATCATCAAATAATGCTTCTTTAAGTGTAGATAAGGGAATGGTAATTTTGATTTTTTGAGAGCGACCATATCTGCCTTGATTAATGATATTAGTCGAAATTAAACCAAGTTGATCAAGTTCATTTATAATTTGAGTTATTCTACGTTGTGTAAGTGATTCATTATCTATATGTTTACATAATGAGGAATAAATTTCATAAACTTCCCCAGTATTGCCGTTTTTCGATTTCGCTATTGCTAGTAAAACAAGTTTGGTATGAGTAGTAGAATTTTTAATTATTTCAAAATTAGTATCTTTTTCTATTTTATGTTGTGCTAGACGAATATATTTTTCATATACTTTAGTATCCTTATCTATTTCTGCTATTTCAGCTGCTACGCGAAGCAAATCAATTGCTTTTCTAGCGTCACCATTATCTTTTCCTGCAATTGCTGCACATAAATTTATTGTTCCTTCAGTGACAACATCATCATGAAAGGCTAACTTAACTCGTTCAGATAATATCTTTTGTAATTGATGGATTTTATAAGGATTAAATACAATCTCTTCTTCACTTAAGCTACTTCTCACTCTAGGATCCAATTTATCCTTGAATGTTAAGCTATTTGATATTCCAATGAGACTAATAAAACCAACTTCTTGAAATTGTTCATTTGCTCGAGTAAAGTTATAAAGTATATCATCACCATTTTTGTCAACAAGTGAATCGATTTCGTCTATAACAAAAATTACATGTAATTGTCTTTTTTTAATGAAATCAAGAATTCTATTTGTTGCTTCTCCAAGCGATAGACCAGTAAAATAAACTTGATTTTTTTTATCCGTTTTATTTATGTTCATTTCTTCAGCTATTTCATAAAGAACTTTATATGCTGTATTAGCTATTTTAGCATTAATAAAAACCACGATGACCTCGACCCCAAGTTCTGTTGATTTTTCTTTAAACTTGTTAATTACATTTTTAACTACTGCAGTTTTTCCTGTTCCCGGTTTACCAAATAGCAGTAAATTTGATGGTCTTGCTCCTTTTAACGATACAGATAAAGTTTGAGCTATTGTAGTTGTCTCTTCATCACGAAATTGTAATTTATGTGGTATATAGTCTATTGTTAAGATTTTCCTAGTTTTGATTAACGAGTTTCCTTTTACTGCATTTTCAAATATATTATCTAAAATATCATCGCTCAAAAATAACTCACCATATAAAATTATCCCCTTACCCCTTACTTTCTATTGCATTTCAAATTTATATTAACATGTTATTATATT
>DASVEV010000106.1:0-4750 GCA_036380415.1 Nitrososphaeraceae archaeon | reverse complement strand
GCTAAATTCAGATTCTTCAAAAAATAAGTGTAGTTTCATACGAGCAGTAGTTATATCTCCTCTATCTAGCGAAGAATTAACATCATCTAATTCCTTATTTAATTGCTTTAGCAGTATCTCGGATGTTTTATAAAAAGGTTTTTTATTATTAGAGTAATAATTATCAATCATTTTTTCCAATTCTTTTAAAAGTTCCTCTTTTTTAGAATTATCTTCTTTTTTTCCAAAAACTTGCATAACTTTTTCAATTTTATCGGATCTCCAACCGTGATTTTCAATTAGATATTCTACCTTAGTTTTAATTATACTGGAACTTTTATCTATATATTTAAGATCTTTTTGAAAAATTTCATTATAATTCATATATCTAGATCTAAACTCATTTTGAAATATTGTATTATTACTAAGTTCATAAAATGGTAAGAGTATATCAATGATCTTTGTATATATCATTTCTATTTCTACTAATAACTCCTTTAATGCTACTTTTGATTTATTATCTAAACCTGAAACTAATTTGATTACAATATCCAATAACTTTTCTAAATCATCTTCAATACCGTCTTTCTCTGAATTATTTTTAAACTTCAATATATTATAATAATACCTGAAGGAATTTAATAAGTTTTTGAATATTAGTATAGAATCTATTGCTGTAAATATGTGTCTTATACCTCTGAATAAGGTAAAAAGAAGAAAAAGAAGATGATAATATCTTTTCACACATCACGATCTTCATTGTATCTGTTGTTATTTTGGATAGTTGCCAGATTGTAAATATATGATTGCTCTATATGTGAAATGTAGACGACGAACCTTGTAATGCATTATAGTATGTACAATAACTATTTTAATTTAACATATTATGATTGTTATTTCTTCACTAGTGTTATGTAGAAGGTATTAGCTATAGTATTTTGGCTCTATGAAACATCATATTTGTACCAATAGGAATTTTTTCTTTAATAATGACAATTTTTATATTACTATAAATATATACTTTATAGAATAATAATATTTAGAGAAATGTTTTTAAAAAATTAGGGTTATTGAATTATCAAAGCATATTGCTGTTGCTTTATGTATATCAACTATTGTGGCTGTACAAATGATTGCCATCCATTTACTATTGGTAGCGGATTTGACTATATTTCATTGATCTTTTAATTTGTAATGAATGAATCTAGATATCTATGTATTATTAGATTTACATCTCTTTTCTACATGAATTACTGTCTTACAAAAATAAAATAAAATACTTTGATTTTATCTATCTAATTTTTCTTTTCATTTATTGAATCTTTGGATGCCTTTGGAAAGATTTCTCTTTTAAGAACATTTTTCTCAATTGAGAAATTACCAGGGCCTGTTAACATCAAACTTATCATTATAGCAAGGTATAACAAATCTAATTCATATCCGCCAATAAATCCTTTTGATAATTTTACTGATAGAATAGCACCTATCATATCTATTGCTAGTAATCCTGCTGCAATTCTTGTAAAGATACCTAGTAGAATAGCCAAACCGCCTATGAATTCTAATAATCCTATAATGATTGCTAATTCTGGTGGTAATCCCATATTCACAAATGAATTTTGAGTATTTGGTATGTCAAGCAATTTAGGCAGGCCATGCATCATAAATCCAATTCCTGCTATTATCCTCAATGGTAGAGGTGCAAAATTGTAAACGCTTTTCGTTTGTTGATTCAAGGATATTATTTTAAATTCCTATATATTTTAAGGTAGACATTTCAAAATAAAAGAGACCTATCTGGTATATAGTACTAATGATGTAAATTACAAGAAATCAACCAGGTGATGGTTAGGGGAAGGTTAAAAATGTATGTGACAATGTATAATATAAATAAAATTATTATAATTTCATTGTAAAATAGGTTCTGTAAACTCTTAGTTGGTTCGAAATGGCTCTCAAATAACGTCGGATAACAAGTTTTTTAACTCACTATTTTGGATGGTATTTACCAATAACCTGATTTGTGTATTTGTCGTCTTCCCCGGGTGTTGGAGGTTCTCTCTCTCCCCTTTAACACCCATTTTTCAAAACAATTATAGTTAAGACTCAAACTGAATGTTTAGCTTTGTCTTTCCTTTTTAATAGGCACAATTTCTACCTCCCTTGAAGAAATAACATAATACTCAAAGTAAGGTCGTTTAACAACAGAAGTTGAATGAGTAGTAGTAGTAGTAGTTAATTGTCCATTTGTTGAGTCATAAATTTACAAACTTCCCTTCAATTATTTTTGTATTGAAAAAATTCCAATGTTAATAGTAAAATAATATCATAAAATAGACTATTATTGTGTTAAATGTTACTCAATTGATTTATTTTAGATCTATGAAAGTTTAGCATAAAAAAAAATTCATATAATAATATTAAATGTTTTATTTCAATATAATCTAAGTAGTATTAAAGAAAATTTAATAACAATAATAATATATATCTAGTTGAATAGTATGAGTGAAAAACAACCATTCTTTACTGCAGAAATCAGTATAGTACCTATTACAACTAATGATAATACAAGTATGAGTAAAGAAATAGCATTAGTATATAAGGCTATTAATCAAATTCAAGGCTTGAAAACAATTCTTACTGCAATGGGTACTCAAATTGAATCAAACAAGTTGGACAATATTCTAGAAGCCATTAAAATTTCCCATACAACACTTCGAAATATCGGAATTGAAAGGATAATATCTTCAATTAGGATTGATGAAAGACCGGATAAGAACAATACTCTTGACGGAAAGATAAATTCTGTAAAAATTAAGATTTAAAAAACAACATAAGATGAAAGAATTTTTATTATATTATTTGTTATTATAAAAATAAAGATTCTAAATATTTTTTGTTTAAAAATATTTTTATATATTATTTTATAATACAATTACAAAAAAAGCCAATCCTATTGTAATTGATAGTATTGGTGTAGTTGTAGCTTCGCGATTTTAAGGCTTAAGTAGTATTTCTATAAGGTGTTTCTGAAAAAATTTTTTAAATAATGAAAAAGGCTTGCCAATTTATATCCCTGGAAACAAATAAATAAATTTAGACAATTTAATAGAAAATATTTATGTCTCACCTTATATAGATGATTATTTTATAGAAGGGTATTGATTCTTTGATAGAAAAATATGATATTTCTAATTACGGTATTAATATTATTAGACTTATATTATAAAAAATATAACTATTGATCTATTTATCCTTCATTAAGTATAGTTTAATAGTCATCTCTAGTATACAACTTATTATTTTATATTATAATTGTCTATAGCGATATTATTAATAGTTATTGAATAAGTTATTGCATAGTATATGTAATAATTTTGAATTATTTTTATATTTGTATTATAGTATCTATAATAAAGCATTATTATTATTTTTTTTGAAATAGTCAAAGTTCATACAGAATATAGTATGGGGAAACTTAAACTTTAAACTATAAGGTAAAGCAGGATAAATTTATATAGAATTATAAAGAAACTTAATTTATTTATTTATTTATTTATACATTTATTTATTTATTCTTATGATACCCTATTAAAGTTCTTGCTCTAATTTTAATCTAGATTTATATTTCTTATTTCTGGGCCTAGTCCTTAATCTATAACCACAACAAGGACACCAAAAACCACCCCATTTAATAAAAACTTGACAAACTTGGCAGCGTTTTTGTCCAGCTAGGTAACGACCAATATTTGAGGGCTTTATTGCTTTATGACGCAAACATATTCCTTTACATACCATTTTTAGTCACTCCTAGTTTTAGTAATCTAGAATCAGTTATGTTAAACTTAAATAAAATAATTTAAGATTGAATTTACATGAATTTGATTAAATAAAGTATGACTCAATCTCATTTAGTCTATCTAAAGAACCGTCACTTTTAAGAAGATCAGAAAATTCCATTCCAGTTCTTATCTTTTGTAAAAACAAAATAACCTCTTCATTGTTTACGCCATGCTTAATGTCATATTTTATTCTCATTTGAACTTTATGTATTCCACCATATCGTTTATACATCCTTCGTTCAAATTTAGTAGCATCAGGTGATAGTCCCTTTACATGTTTTATTATTGTTTTTTCCATGTTTTTTACATGCCATTCTCTCATAGGAAAACTATTTTGCATCAAAAAAATCAATGTACAATACAATAAAGCCGTATATAATACAACCTATTAATTTATGCATATTTTAACAAAATAGTATTATGTATTTATATTAAATAAGCATATGACCTAATTTTAGTCAACTGATAAAAGAATATGAATAAAAAAATCTTACTATTAGAAATAAAAATAACTATTCCTTAATACAAATTAAAATAAGATATACAACTTGGTTGATGGGAGATTGAGATTTATTGTCAAACCTGATCTTGAGGAAAAATAAAAAATAATAAATATTCTCAGATAAATTAATTTTATTATAAAGAAGAAAGAATACAAATTGTATCGTATAGAGTTTAGAATTTAGTTTACTAAATTGTAAAAGCAAATAACTTCATAATGATTAAAATATTAATTTACTGTAAAGGAAAATCACAGTAAATAGATATTTATAAATTATAATTTTAGTGATATTTAATTTTCTTAATATACTATAAAATAATGTTATATAAATCACGATGTTGTATACAATTTTATTTATCAGGCAAAGATCTATTTTCATTTTATTAATAAAGTATCTAATATTAAGGTCAATGTAGATGAATTAATT
>DASVEV010000105.1:0-6987 GCA_036380415.1 Nitrososphaeraceae archaeon | reverse complement strand
ATTAAAGTTCATGATATTCTTATGAATCCAATTAAAATATGATATCAAAAAAATTAACAAAACAATAAATTATTAAATAATCGCTAATTTAAATACTCAACTCTAATACATCAACAAATGAAAATTTCTTTTTTACTATTTATATTGAGTCTGATAATTATGGTTTCTCCACTAATTCCGATTGCTTTTTCTCAAGAAAAAATAATTGAATTGGAAAATAAAGATTATGATGTTAAAATTGAATATCCTCAAAGTTGGAACGTTAGGGAAGGTGATATTGAACCAGGTGATTTTAATACACAAATTGCAATATTTGAACCTCAAGGAGATGCTGGAATACATAGAAGTGATGAATATAATTGTGCAGATGTATGTATTGTATTATATATTGATAATAGCCTTCGTGAAAGTAATTTAGCAATAGAAACCTATTTGGATCAATCAATAAACTCGTTAAAAGATGACCTTAATAACTTTGAGGTCATATATTATGATACTACAAATACAAAGTTAGATGAACATCAAGCATACAAACTGGTTTATCAAGAAGAAAATAAAGATAAAAAATATACAACAGTACAAAGTGGAGTTATGTATGATAATCAAGTGTATATCATAGAATATAAAGCAATGGAAGATTACTATGAACAATATTTACCAGTTGCAGAGGAAATGATTAAATCCTTGAAATTGCCAGATAAATGATTTAGTTATTATCTGGTTCCATAATAGGACCTTTAGTAAAACCATCTAGAGTAATTATTAAATAAAAATTTAAAATAATCAATGTGCTAATTTACTATAAGTAGAGCAGATAAAATTCATATAAATTTCTACAATTATTAAATAACTTATAGAGTGTAATATTTATTATGAATCCTACTATCGATTGGAATGATGTTATAAAAAAAGAAGCAAGAGGTATTAATGATGAAGATTTGGGTGAAGTACAACTAGTTGAAGATAATTATGTATTAGTACAAAGAGGGATAATTAATAAAGAAAAGTTCTACATTCCAAAAGATCAAGCAGAAAGTTATGATGGTGATGTATTAAAATTCAAATTCTCTGAACAAGAATTGAGTCAATATCAAGATGAGCCACTATCTACACGTGATGTCAAAAGTAATTCTGATATTACTCAAGAAAACATTCAAGAAGAAGAAAAAACGGACGAAGAAAGTGTACCATTAACTGAGGAAAGATTGGATGTGTCTAAGGTTTCTCAAGAGAATCAAGCAACAATTACTAAAAAACCAGTTACAGAAACTAAAACAGAACAAGTTCAACTTATGCATGAAGAAATAAGCATTGAGAGAAGACCCCCAAGTGGCCAAACAGAAGCACACAGCCCAATACAATCACAAGAAGATATAAAAATACCGTTAAAGAGAGAAGAAGTAGAAGTAACAAAAAAACCCTATGTTAAAGAAGAGGCTGTAATAAAAAAGAAGGCTTTTACTGACAATAAAGAAATAACGGAGGATGTCACATCTGAAGAACTAGATACTTCTAGATAAATTATAGATTAGTAAACTAGGAAAAATAATACATTAACATTTATCTTTATTTTTAGTAATATTAACAAACATAGTTTACCTAATTTTTATTTTAGTATTCACTTTTTTTCAATTTCTGTTTACTTTGTATTAAAATATTTTGTAGAGATAGATTTGTAATTTGTTCTCTTTTTATTTAGGTATATCTTTACATAAATAATTGATTTATATAATAACATTTATATAATAACATATTATAGAATTGTACCTCTATATTTTAAGATAAATATTTTAAATATTTATTATTCTATATTGCCTGGTTCAACTATCTGCTCAGTTATTATTTCTTCACTTATTTGACGTGTTTCAGTTACTGGTTTTCTCTTTACTACTATTTCCTCTTTAACATAGGGTTTTTTTGTTACTTCTACTTCTTCTCTCTTTAACGGTATTTTTATTTCCGTTTTTGATTCTATTGGAGGTATATCTTCTTTCGTTGTACTAGTATTAGCAGTATCTGTTAAATTGTTAACTGGTCTTCTCTCAATGCTTATTTCTTCATGCATAAGTTGAACTTGTTCTGTTTTAGTTTCCTTTGTTGGTTCTTTAGTAATAGTTACTTCATCTGTTACTTCTTTTTTTGTAATAACTAGTTCTTCTGACATAAGAGGAATAACAATATCATTATTTTTACTATCTATAGAAGTAGAATGGGTAGATAGATTATTATTTTCATCCTCTGTTGTGATTTTTGATTGATTAATAGAATAATCCTCTTCTTCTTTTTCAGTAGTTATTGATGAATTTCTTTTAGAGGAATTTCTTGCTTCCTCTTCACTTATTTTGAAATAAACTTTTTCGCCATCATAACGTTCCACTAAATCCTTAGGAATATCAAAAAATTCGGTATTAAGAAAACCTTTTTTTGTTAAAATGGAAACTGAACCAACTTCTTGTACTTTACCGAAATCTTCATTATTAATTCCTACTGCTTCTTTTTTTATAATTTCATTCCAAGGTATGTCTTTTGAATCAGACTCCATAATTATCTAACTTCAACATATAATATATCAATTGATATAATAGTGTATTTCAGCTATTTATTTAATAGATTTGTTAAATCATATGGTTAGCATATGAATTTAGAAAATATATTTCAATTTTATCTTAAAAGTTAGAACATACTTAAGTTATATTATGTAAGTGTTAGTAATGGGACCAAATTTTAATAAAAAGAATAATTCTTCCACATATGAAAACGAAATAAAAAATGTTGGTGATAGTGAAACATATAAAAATAATGAAAATCCTATTATAATTTCACCAAAAAAATCAAAAGGCTCAAGAATGACAATTAAACCATCTTTAATGCATCAAGAAGGATCCTTTTCTACTAAAGTAGATCATTTATTTGAATCGGTAAAGGAAAAGACCTCTGACTACTTTGATAAGGTCAAGATAAAACAACATGATATTAATTCATTTGCAGCAGGAGCAGCAGCAGCTAATGTACAAGAAGCAAATGAAGTACATAATCAACAGGAATTTGTTATTCCAGTTCTAGAAGAAAAATACACACTTTCTAAAAATACAGTATTAGAAGATATTAAAATAGAAAAACAATGGAAAACTCACAATGAAAAGATACAGGTACCAGTATCATATGAAAAATTATTGGTTAATGATAAAGAGCTTGATTCATTTTCAAAGGAAAATATTTTTACTCAGATTAAGGACAAAATTCTAGATTTTGTATACGTTGAAGGAAGTACCAATGAAAACAAGATTGAAAACGAGGTAAATGAAGAGACAGAACACTCGGAACAGGAGAAGCCTATGGAGAAATATCATCAGCATTCAAAAAATGAAAAACAAATACAACAAGTAAGAGGTGAAAGAGTATCTTTATTCGATGAGGAAAAGGCTAATTTTACCAATGACAAAAATAATAATACAATAGAAAATGACAATACACAAAAAGTAATTCCTTTGTATGCTGAAGAAATAATAATAACTAAAAGAAAGGTAAAAGTTGGAGAAATAATAATAACTAAAAGAAAGGTAACCGAAGTTAAGAAAATTGATTTAGATATAGTCAAAGAAAAAGTAACGGTTGATTATGCTAATGGTAGAAAAGAAAATATTACAGAGTAACAAAGATCATTACTATATTTAGATAAATCTACGTTTATTTTTGTGATAAAAAATATAGAATCAGATGAAGTGTCATTTATTTTATAAAGAATATTTAACTTTAGGTAATACTCTATTAAATGTTATTGATGATATAGTATTAAGATGAATTATGAAAATAAAGATGAGACAATAATGATAAGAAAAATGATATTGAAGAGACACTCACACATGTCTCTGAGAATATTAAGAAAGAATCAAAAAAAGAAGCTACTAAAAATAGGAGATTCTGATCGTGAGTAAAGTATAGAAAATAAAAATTATAGATAAGTAAATTTATTATATATTCTATCTTTTTATAGATATAGTTGTTGATGCAATTTTAAGTATTATAATCGATTGAGATATAATTTAATAAAAATGTTCTAGCACGCAGGAAATATCAGAATATGAGATTATTGAAAATATCTAATGAATGTTGTAATGGAGATAAACAAAAAGAAAAAATAGTATATTAAGAAGCAGTAAACCTGATAGAAGAAATTAATACTTTTTTATTAGTTCAAATTGGTAATTAATTTTAAATAGTATGTATATGGATACTGATGCTTTAGAAATTTTCAATACGTTATTACTGTCTGTAACAGTTTCTAGCGCCTTTCTTATTGGTGCAATTCTTTCCATTTTTATTCATTACCCAGAAAGAATTAGAGCGGATTTAGCTGCCTTTTCGGCTGGAATTTTTTTTGCAACAATAGCTTTTTCATTAATAGATGAAGCAATAAGAGAAGGCTCTTTTATTACTATGGTAGTTGGTTTTGTAGTTGGTGCGGTTGTTTTCAGTGTGATCAACAGGATACTTCAGACAAGGTATAAATCTAAAACCAAAAACAAGAATACTAGCTCATCTAAAACCGTTATCATAGGGACATTTCTCGATAGCTTTCCAGAAACCATATTTATTGGTGTCATCATAGCTTTAAATCTTCCGGAATTAATGTCTGCAGTTTTTGCACTATTTCTAGGTAATTTAACAGCAACTATGGAAGGAGCAAAACGAATGGTTGATGACTCAAAACATAACGCTAAAATTTTTAAACAATGGTTATATGTTTTTGTTATAGTTGCTATTGGCGGTCCATTAGGGTGGTATTTGGAAAAACCATTAAGTCCTGACCAGTTATCTATGATTATAAGCTTCGCTGCCGGTGCACTTATGGCTTTTATTACTGAAGAACTTATACCTCAAGCATATAAACGAGTAGAACTCCATATTGGATTATCTTCCTCTTTTGGATTTATTATAGCTTTAGCTTTATTCCATTATATGTAACAAATATACTTTAACATTTTTAATTGAATAAATCATTTACAGAATAATTAAAGACAACAAGCAATTCCATATATAAATTCTAAAATGATGATTTAACATAATATATACAAATTAGTCATCAATTGATTTAATTAGATACCATTATTTTATTAACTTTATTCAATAAAAAAAATGGAATTGAAATTTATATGAATTTTTGCTTCAATTTTATTTATTTTGGTGTTTGACTCCAATAATTTCTCACTCTCATTTATATTATTTTTCATTAGATTAACTTATGGTTTTACATTTAGTTCTAAGAACTAATAACAAATTTTATGGTAAATTCTAAATATTCTACCAAAATAATTCTTATTATTTTTACATATTAAGTAGTATTTTTTTCTTTGTCCTTAGGTATTCTTTTTTCAAGATTTTCCATCATTCTTTTAATTTCTTTTAACTCTTCTAGTATTTCATTCTGGGTCACAGAATGTGAAAATTCCTGTTGTATGTGTTTGTACGCTTCTTCAGATTTCTTTACAATAATAGCAACAAATATGTTGATAACAATAAATGTTCCTATAATAATAAAACTTACAAAGAAAATTCCATTTAATGGATTAACATCTGTTACTGGTGCCATTATCTCAACCCATCCTTCTAATGTTAGAATCTTGAATAATGTTATCATGGACTTTGGTAATGTTCCCCAATGTTCTGAATCTATAGTACTGAATAGATGATATCCTGCAATTCCATAAATAAAAAAGAGAAGAGATAGAAGTAAAAATATATTAATCATACTTGGTAAGGATTTGATTATTGTCATAACCATTACTGACATCTCTTTTGATCTATTTGTGAGACGTGTAACTCGTAATAGCCTGATCAATCTAGCAACCGTAGTAAAACCTCCTGTAAGAGGTAGCAGTGAAACGACAATTATAAAGAAATCTAAAATATTCCACCCATTCTTAAAATAATTGTACGGATGTGGATAAAGTGCAACCATCTTTAATATTGCTTCAATAATGAAAATAGATAAGACAAATGCATTAATGTACTCAAATAAGGAAATATAATTGTTAAATTCTGAAAATGTTTCAAATGCCAATACTATGGCTTGTAGTAGTATAACAACTGTTATGATATAATTGAACATTTGATGATTAACTAAGTTGTTTATTATACTAATCTTATTTCTCATTTTTAATAGTCTAGTCTCCTTTTGTTATATAATTATCAAAGACAATATAGTCGCTGTTGAAATATAAATAATATAACAATTAAGTAAAGTAGACCTAATATTTTATAAACTTTAGAAACCAATATACTAATAAATATGTTACATATAAAAATTTTCCATTAACCAATAGTCTAAGAGAAAGATTATTCCCAAAATTGCAAAAATAATTGATTTATACTATAAACTAATTAATAAAAAAGTTAATTGGGTTGTATGGGGTAAAAATAGCCGTAGTAATAAACTATTTATGAAAAACTTATACTACTTCAAACAAGTTAATTTGAATAATCTGTTCTTGAACCTTCAGGATAAAAGGAATAATATAATTCATCAAATCTTATTTTTACTAATTCCATAGCATTTCTAAAATTGTATACTTCATCAATTAGAAACTGTTTATTAGTAGAAATAGAATCAAGGGTAATTTCTCGATATAGAAATATTCTTGGGAATGGAGTTTCTATGTTTACATGTAAGGGAAAAATTAACTTTCTTAAATCCATAAAGATTTGTTCACGATCTCTTTTTTTCATAGCTTGTATTGATTGTGTATCTTCTTTAGTAAGTGAAATATTTGAACTAACTACAAATACATCCTTTAGTAAGTTAGTAAAAGTGATACGAAAAGGATAACGATATCCTCTTCCTGTAGATATAAGTAATTCAAATTGTATTTTTGATTCAGGAATTTTATTTACCTCCTTTTTTTCTATTATAACACCAATATCAGATAACCATTGAATTATATTGTTAAAAGCAACTTCTTTTACATCTAGTTCGTTATTCATCTTTAA
>DASVEV010000104.1:0-10190 GCA_036380415.1 Nitrososphaeraceae archaeon | reverse complement strand
AGAAACAACCCATTCTCTTAAATTAAATCAATCTATTTATGCAGATGCTACATATGTTGAATCTATACAAAATAATCCTGATAAGGTATTAGTTGATTCTAGAGAACGACTTAATTTTTTATCTGAACATATTCCTAGCGCAAAAAATATTCCTTACACGATGTTGGGTAATGATAATCATATTTTGCGATCCGTTGACGAATTAAAACGTTTTGTTGAAAATAGAGGGATTCCTCAAGATTCGGAAATAATTACTTATTGTGGTAGTGTAGGAACTTTATCTGGTCTTGCATTTTATGCATTCAAATTAGCAGGTATCAAAAATATTAAATTATATTCTAAATCATTTAAAGATTGGAAATCATTAGGAAAACCAAAAATTGAATTTAAAGATGCTAATTATTGGGATTTATCGGCCGAATAAATAAATAAACAAAAAATTATAAAGAATTTGTTAAAATTTTAATTTTGTATCAAAGGATTAAGTTCTCTAATATATTTATTAGGAAATCAGTATTCGATTTCCCAAATTTTTGCTAGGAATTCTCAACGTTATAATTCCATCAGAATAATTAGCAGTTCCAGTAATTTCTTCATCCTCATCAACTAAAAAAGGCAATATAACTTTTTTATCTATTTTTGTAGGTCGATGCTTTAAATAAACTGTACCTCGGTATTCGTTATCAGGCTTATTGGCCTTGATAGAGAGTATATTTTTATTTATTCTAAGAGTTATGTCATTTTTATTAAATCCTGGTAAATCTATAATTACAAGTAAATCATTACTATCTTCTATCATATCTACAGGAGGTAAAATAAATTCATAAAACTCCTTTGATTTATTATTAATTTCTTTCATAACTTCTTTAGCCATATATGTTGCGATACCCATAATTATTAATATGCTATTTGAATATAAATCCTTTATTTATTGTTGATTGATATAACTGTTGTATTGTTTATATTTAATTTGGTATAGGTTAATTTTGTGATAAAATCTGTACCTGAGATAGATTTTCATGCTGGTATGGAATGTTATTGTACAAATTTCCCAGGTATAAATGGAACAATAAAGGAAACTAATGAAGAATTTCAGGTATCTGAAATAATAGATTATACATTTTTAAAACCACCATATTTTTCTTCGGTTCAAAATAACGAACATAAATTTCCACTTTATTTATTGGAAAAACATAATATTGATTCAAATCACGCGATAATTGAAATTAAAAAACAATCAGGTTTAAAACTGAGAATAATGGGAATAAAAGATGCAAAAGCAGAAACTAGTCAATATGCTAGTTGTGAACAAACAAGGAATTTACCTAAATATATTATAACACCTAAAACAAAATTAACCTTATTAGGTTTCCTTCGTACTCCATTATCCAAATCTGCACTCATTGGAAATAGGTTCAAAATAAAAATAAATCAAACTTCTGATAATAATATACAGCCTTTTTTATTAGAATTAAATAAAATTGCTAATTTCTATGGTTTACAAAGATTTGGAAGTGAAAGAATGGTAACTCATTTAGTTGGTAAAGCATTACTTGAGAGAAATTATAATAAAGCTATTGAATATCTCCTCTCTTATACTTCCAAATATGATTCCAAGTTCTCAAAGGAAATAAGAGAAAAAAGTAGGGATCCTAAGAATTATCAAAAACTGATTAAAATTTTGCCTAAAGGAATGGATTTAGAAAGACTCATTTTAGATACACTAGTGAAAGGTAAAGATTCCATTGCAGTTATTCGATCAGTACCGATAAATATTAGAAGACTTTTTGTTCAAGCTTTCCAGTCTTACGTTTTTAATAAATGTCTCAGTAATGCTCTTTTGTCCAATGAAGATATCCAAAAGTGTAAAGATGGAGATTTATGTTTTGAAATAGAGAAACCTCTAGTTTTTGGTAAAATTAGAAGGTTTAGAGAAGGAATAGACTCCAATAATGATGTTATCCCAGCAATTAGGTTAGTAGGTTATAATTATCAACCAGGAAAAAATCGTTTTGATCATATTACTAAAAGAATTTTATCGGATGAAAATATTTCGCCAAGTTATTTTTATTTAAAAGACTTGCAAGAATTAAGTATACAGATGGGATTCAGACAGACTTTGCTATGTTGTAGTGAATTTAGCCATTTTGATAGGCTTGATCTGTCATTTAAATTACCAAAAGGATCTTATGCCACAACTTTACTACGTGAATTAATAAAACCAGTAGATCCAATTAAAGCAGGATTTTGAAAACTTGAAAGTAATTTGATTAATTAAAAGGAAGGGTTTAATATACCTTTAAATTGCAACTTTGATGAATTGGAATCCAACGTTTCCACGGTGGAAAGAATAATCAATACTCTTTCAGAATTCGAAACTAATGTTGAGAATATTAATTCTAGTATTGAAGAATTAAAGAAACGTATGCTGTCTCATTCTAATAGCGAAATAGAACAATTGCGAGAAAAGATTATTAAATTAGCAAATGAAGAAGCAAAAGGAATTTTAGACAATGCTAAAAAAGAATCTGAAAAGGAATCCCTCTTAATCCAAGAACAGGCTGAAAAAAATTATAACCTGATAAAAAACAATATTGAAAAAAATCATGACAAGGCAATTGATAAGGTAATCAGTATGATTTTAGGAAATACAGATAATGATGAATCTAATTTCGGCGGCAGAACTTAGATATTATAGCTATTGTTTATACATATTTCTTTCTTGTTATCATAAAAAAATATTTAATTAATAAAGTAGTGTTATAAAGGGTAGATGACTAAAATTGGGAAAAGCTAACAAACCTCAAAGAATTTTTGGTACAGTTAGAGCTTTTTCTGAACGTGGTACAATGCTATCTAAACATGATTTAGAATCATTTTCTGATTCCAAAACTTTAGAAGAATTTGTAACTCGATTAAAAAATACTTCATATGTTGATTCTTTGAGTAAAATTCAACAACCTATAACTTCCGAAAAAATTGAAAACGCACTAAGAGAAGATCTTTTCAATTTTCATTCTTCTATGGCCAAAATATCTAAAGGAGATCTTGTAAATGCATATTATAAAAAATACATCATCTGGAATCTCAAAATAATTTTAAAAAGTAAAGCTTTAGGAAAGACCTATGATGATATTTTTCCGCATATAAATATGCAAGCAGAAGAACTAATAGGAAAAAGGGATATTATTATTAAAGCTCTAGTTGCAAAAGATCTCGATGAGACTGTATCTGCATTACAAACCTCAGAATTCGGTAATGAAATTTCTTCAGCTGCTCAACTATACAAAGAAAATAGTAATATCCAAATTTTTGAACTCTATCTTGATAAAATTTACTACAAAGGCTTGGTTAGCGCTTTTGCTAATATAGGTAAGCCTGCTGATCTTCAGCCTTTAGTTTCTCTTGATTTAGACTATTATAATGTTTTAAGCACTATTAGGGCAAAATACTGGAAACTTCCAGAAGAACATATTAAATCATTAAGGATTGCCACAACCTCTCGAGTGAATGAAGATGTTCTAAATAAAATGATACATGCAGATAGTGTAAAACAGGCAATATCAGAATTTTCCAAAACTGTTTATAAAGATATAGTTCCTAATCAGGGAAATGAAAATGATACCACTATAATTTCACAAATTGAATCGAGCTTTGAAGAATTGATACATAGAAAATCAATGGCATTGTATGGAAGAATATTTAGCTATGCACCTATGACTGCAGCTATTAAACTAAAAATGACAGAAATTAAAAACCTAGTAGCTATTGCTTTTGGAATTGAACAAAAAATGAATCCCAAAAATATTATAGATCGACTATTATTAATTTAATAGATCTCTTTTATATTTGATAATTAATTATTTAAATTATTATTATTTATTTTATCTATTATGTAATTATTTGAAAAGCAATACCCTTTTTCTTCATAAAGCTAATTAAAAGTTCACAATGTTTCGCATTTTCCAATTCTAAACTTAGATAAACACCTGCAGTTCCTGCCGATATATTGGCACTAAGCCTATCGTGAACTACCTCTACAATATTTATACTTAAATCTGAAATACCATCTACTACTGTCTTTAATGCTCCTGGCTTGTCTGTTAATTGAATAAATATTTTTAACAATCTGTTCATTTGTAAAAGACCTTTTGCCACCACTTGTCCAAGCAGGTACATATCTACATTACCACCAGATAAGATTGATACTATTTTCTTATTTCTATTTTTATGTCCATTACTCAGTAAATATGCAAGACTTGCAGCACCTGCAGGTTCTACTACTAGTTTGGATCGTTCCATTAATAAGAACATAGTTTTAACAATTGAATCATCATCAACCAATACAATATCATCCAAATATTTTTTTGCTATATCAAAGGTTAATTTTCCTGGAGATTTCACTGATATTCCATCTGCAATTGTAAATTCTCCTTTTTTTGTTTGAAGTGACCCTTTTTCAAGAGATTCTTTCATTGCTGGAAAAGATTTAGATTCTACTCCAATTATCTTGATATTTCTGTTTTTTGATTTTATAGCAATTGCAACTCCTGCGGCTAATCCACCGCCACCTACAGGAAGATAAATTTCATCTAAATCTGGCAAGTCCTCTAATAATTCTAAGCCTATTGAACCTTGTCCTGCTATTACCTCTGGGTCATCAAATGCATGAATAATTGTCTTATTTTCATTTCGAGCTATCTCTTTAGCTGCTATCCATGCTTCGTCATAATCAGCACCTTTGAGGATAACTCGTGCGTTATATGATCTGGTAGCCGCAATCTTTGCGGGAGATGCACTCATTGGCATTACTATTGTACATGGAATCTTTCTAATAGTTGCTGCATAAGCGACACCTTGTGCATGATTTCCTGCAGAAGCAGCTATTATTCCATATTTCATTTCCTCTTCAGAGAGGGAGTTGACTTTGTAAAGGGCTCCTCTTACCTTAAACGATCCAGTTTTCTGAAAAGCCTCATTTTTTAAGAAAATATTTGTACCAATTAAATTAGAAAAAGTATTTGATTTATAAAGAGGAGTCTTCCCTACAAAATTTTGTAATAATTCCCTACCTTTAATTATTTCATCATAAGTAGGTAAGTTTTTTGTTTCTAAATTTAATTCATTATTCATTATTATATCTTAGATTAGATATATCTATTGTAATTATAATTTACTATTTCTTTATACTATTGTTATATCTACTATTATTAGTAAATCTCATCCTGGTATATTTTTTAGGTCTTCATCAACTTTTTTATTAGCATTAGTTCTTAATTCCTTCAATGAGGATACTATTTCACTTAATCTACTAGTTACAATTTCAGTGATTTCCTTGTTAAATTTTTTAGTATCAAGATATGGCTCGCGTTTTCCGGTTTTTTTATTCTTAATAATTTCAATTTCAAAATATGATACAACTCCTTCCTCTCCTTGCATTAGTCTATTGTAGTCGATTTTTATAGGTATTATGTGATATAATTTAATAATCATATCATTTAATTCTGAAATCAATTGTTCTCTTTTATTTTCACTGTCTTGAACTACAGGAAATCGTTTTTCTAGTTTTAAAACTTTCTGTTCAAGATTGTCCATTAAATTACTATTGTCGTATATTTTAGTAAATAATTCTTCAAATGATAGGTTATCCAATCCCTGCCTTCGTAATTCCTCTTCTATTATGGTATTTCCTTTGTCCGCAAGTGAAATAAAAGAGTCTGATACATCTTGATTTAATTTTATCAATTCTTTCTGAATTTTTATAACTTCTTTATCTAATTTGTAATAATGTAAAGCATGAAATTGTATTCCAAAATATCCATATATGTAGAATTTATCAACATTACATGTTATTTGAAAATACAATCTATACAAATCTTCGGTTTTAGAATCGGAAATATCCGTAAAAGTCCAATCTTTTAGACTTTGTAAAATTCGTCTGAATTCATTTGTAATTTCAGCGGGATCAAAAGTTTCTGCATTTGTTATTGTCCCATCCCCTAACATTACACCAACTTTTTTCATTTGCAATTTCGGTTTTAAAAAATTAAAGAATTCTTCATCAATGGTTTTAACAGTTTCATTAACTCTTGTAACGAAATAATCACTATCTTTCAGAGGTAACCTCATGTTTTTAAATTATAATTTTCAATACATATAGATTTGTAATATTGTGTAATAATTATTAATTTTATTGCTAATTTAACTAAAAATTTATCATCCTATCGGTTATACATTGCTAAAAAAAACAAAACTAAAATATTAATAAAACTAAATTAAGCTATGCCAACAGCATATATTTTAGTTAATTGTACATTAGGTTCTGAGGAAAAAATTATCAGTGAATTAACAAATTTGCCAGATGTAAAAGAGGTAAGGGGAACTTATGGAGTTCATGATGTTTTCGTAAAGGTTAGATCTAGTGATACAGAATCTATGAATAATACTATAACAAACAAAATAAGAAAAGTGCCTGGCATTACATCTACTGTTACTCTTGTAGTAATAGAGGAACAAGGCGGAAAAGAAAGTCTTTAATCTGTTTTATAGTGATTTAGTCCTTTTATCTTCTTCTTTTATCTTTTTTATTTCATAAATTATTAGTATAGTACTTAAAAAAATTATCGACCATCCAATTCCTCCAACTATAATATGATGAGTATATATCGGAAGTAAAAATGAGAGCAATGCTGTAGCTGCACCCAACCACCAACTAATTATTAGGATTTGAAGATTAATCCTTAGTACCAATCAAAAATCATCCTCTTAGATCCTCATCAAATCCCTTGAAATAGCCAAGTGTTTTACCACATTTTGTGCATTTGTTATATTCGCTAAAATCAAAATCATTATACACTCTAAAGGAAAAGGAATCATCATGCGAACAAAATATTCTTCTAAATATTTGTATTATGCTTTCCAATAATACGACATTTCTAAATTCTCTGATATAATATAAATTAATGCCGTCGGTGAGATTTGAGCTCACGACAGCTCGGTCTTCAGCTTCACCCTTGAATAATTAGATAATCAATCAAGTCGAGTGCTCTCCCAGGCTGAGCTACGACGGCATTGAATAATCATTTAAATTGACTCAATATATATTCTATTTTGTAGGTATTGCTATTGTAAATTAATAAAAAAAGTTCATAAAAAAAATATATAATTTTTTACATAATCAATCTAACATAACTATTTTTCTAAAACTAAATAAAGATTAAAAATTATTTTCTAGGAGAAATCATAATGAATAATTCTCCTAATCCTGAACCCAATCAGGTAATCGAAACTGCAGAAGAGAGGAAACAACGATTTCTCTTGGAATTTGATCAACCTTTTAAATGTGACAAATGCAATGAAAGATTCAAGAAGAAGAAATATCTAAGAGAGCATAAAGCTGAAGTACATTCTTATTAAATTAATCAATTCGTCAGTTAATTAATCAATTCGTCAGTTAAAGTATAGGATATTATTTCTCTGGTTTCAGATTTATTATATATGAAAATATATACGAAATCCGGAGACAAGGGATTAACAGGCCTTATTGATGGAAAAAGAATTCCAAAGAGTGATATAAGAATAATTGCCTATGGCTCAGTAGATGAACTGAATTCATATATCGGTTTATCAATATCTCATTTGTCACAGCATAAAACTAATAATAACAATAATCAATCTTTTTCTGATATTATAATGACGCTTAATAGAATTCAAAATGAGTTATTCATTATAGGTTCTGATTTAGCTGATCCAGACCTTTCAAAGTCTACTTCTTTAAGAGTTCAATCTACCATGATTACAATATTGGAAAATGATATCGATAACTATGAAAAAGAGTTATCTCCTATTACCTATTTTATTCTTCCAGGAGGGTGTGTTGAATCCTCTACTCTCCATATTGCTAGAAGCATCACACGAAGAGCAGAAACCAACGTTTCAAAATTATTGTTGGAAGATGTAATTAACAATTTGGTTCTAATATATTTGAATAGACTTTCGGATCTGCTTTTTGTACTAAGTAGAACAGTAAATAAAAGATTCCAAATATCGGATATAGCCTGGAAATCTTAAATCATTTATTTAGTAGAAATGGAAAGTAGTGTCTTTAAATGGGACAAATACAAAATGTTATAATAATAATCATTATAACTGTAATGTTAGCTATTGTTACGTCAGGCTTAGCATATCTATTTGATTTGTATCTAAATCCATTTATTATCATAGCAATGACATATTTTCATTTACTAAATTTAGAACTCTTTCCTATAATCTTGTCTGTCTTACCTCTATTTTTTATTATTATACTATAATAATAATAAGATATGAATAATTTTAATTTAATTGATATATAATTATGAAGGTAAAATGAATGATTATAAATTCAGTAATCTTATAGACTATATTCTTAAGTTAAAAACTATTAAAAGAACAGGATGGATATCCAAAGCCAAAATTCTAAAAGCTGAATCGGTTGCAGACCACAGCTATTCATTAACTGCTTTGTCAATGGTTTTTTCTGATTTATTAGGTCTTGATACGGAAAAAGTAATGAAACTGTGTATAATACATGACTTGGCAGAATCCATAATAGGAGATTATATGCCCGAAGAAATTTCTATTTTAGAAAAACATATCAAAGAAGATAATGCAATGAAAGTAATAATATCTTCTTTTCCAAATAAAATAGCAATACTTTACTCAGAGTTATGGAAAGAATATACATTAAATCAAACAAAAGAAGTACATCTTGTAAAGCAACTAGATAAGATAGAAATGTTCTTACAAGCTAATCAGTATTTTAGAAATGGTTATTCATTTGAATTTTTATCTCCGTTTTTAAAGATCCTTGATAATATTGAAGAATCTGATTCCCAACTTACTCTTGCAAATATACTAAAACATTTAGATAAGAATTTATAATATATTCTTGTTATGCAATATTTTACAGCTCTCAAGTTAGGAGAGAAACGTGTTAAACAATCGCAGGATTTGTTAAATTTATATACTGGAGATGCAGCAATGCCTGCTTTAGCTCTGAAGGATACAAAAACAAATGTATGGTTTCCTGTTGGAGAAGAAAACTTAATTGCTGTATTCAAAGAAGCCAGTGGTTATGTTATTGTAATTTGCGATAAAAATGGAATAGCTAAAACTATCGCACAATGGTTTTCAGAAGAAGATAAAAATAATATTGTATCACGGATCAAGAAAGACCATAGTCTATCCGAATATACCGGGAAACTTTCTCTTCCAATTTGATTAATGCTTAATTACCTAAAAAATATATCTATCTATATTACAATTTGGCGTCATTAGATAATAATAATAATAAGTTTAAGCAGGAAATTGAAGTCAAAGGACATCTTATAGACTCAATGATTTTAACTAGTATTTTTGATAATGTAATGGATTTAAAAGGAGAATTTAGAGTACTGGAATTCACTGTTGGTAAGAATAAAACTGATCCTAGTTACGCTAGACTTATTGTCGAAGGTAAAGATGAAAAACATCTTAATCAAATATTAGAATCTATTTACAGAGCGGGAGCTCAACCGATTTCTACACAAAATGTATTGTTAGAACCTGCCCCAAATGATATGGTCATGCCTGACTTATTTTATAGTACAACCAATAAACCAACACAGATTTTTTATGATGGTATTTGGATAGATGTCAAAAATATTATGATGGATAAGTGCATAGTTATAGATACACATAATAAAACAGCAGAGTGTAAAATGATTAGAGATATAAAAAAAGATGATATGATTGTAATCAAAGAGAGAGGTATACGTATTATACCTGATGAACGTCCTCGTCAGGGAGTTGATATATTTCAATTCATGAGCAGCACTACTTCAAGCGAAAGACCTACTCAACATATTATTAAAAAAGTTGCATATGATATTTATGAAGTAGCAGCAAGACAAAAAGGGAAAATAGTAGTTGTGGGAGGACCAGTAATAGTTCATTCAGGAGCCTCCCAATCATTATCTAAACTAATAGAAATGGGATATATACACGGATTACTGACTGGAAATGCACTAGCTGTTCATGATATTGAAAATGCACTTTTAGGAACTTCTTTAGGTATGAATATAGATGATGGAACTTTGGCTGTGCGTGGTCATAGGAATCATATGCAATCTATTAATGAAGTTTTTAAAGCTGGTTCCATCAAAAATATGGTA
>DASVEV010000103.1:0-7672 GCA_036380415.1 Nitrososphaeraceae archaeon | reverse complement strand
TATGCATTGTATATGACTGATGATTTTGAATTATCATCATTTACTAAAGAACATTTGATATATACACCAGCACAATTAGCAGTCAAGCCAAAGTATGACGGGACAGTAGATGTAACGATTGATAAACGAGGAGCTTTTCATCATGATACTGCGTTGTGAAATTACATTTATTTCTAGAGAGTAATGTCTATAGCCGTGCAAAAATAAGAATCTAATGTTATAAAAAATAAAATAATATTTAAATAGTAACTAACTAACTAACCAAAATCTATATTTATTTCTACCTTACCGTTGCTGTTAAAAGTACCCGAATTGCAATCTTCTCTTCCATCTTTAACGTTTATTACACATACATTAATTATATCTCCACTAGAAACTCCATTCACTTGTTTAGCTAAGGTGTCACCTATAGTGAAAGATTCTCTCCACTCCCAAGAATTTTGGTCAGTATAAGCTGATATTTTCAAATCATCTCCTATTCCTCCCCCACGCATTTGTATTTGGATGACTCCATTCTCTGCAAAGACACTAGATGGAAGAACAGCTAACGTGACTAGTATTGTTATTGTTGTTACTACAATAATTTTATGACCATTTTTTCCCATTAGCAAATCTTATCAAATTATGTATATAATATTTTATATAACAATCGGTTTCAAATTTAGGATATTGTCTGATTAATTCAAAATAGATGATAACAGTGACAATTAGTTGATAACATAAAATAACAAATGATAACAATAGTGATACAATTTATTAACTTCTTTTTTAGGAGCTTATTAGGAATGTCTAAAATTCTTTTGAACAAATTTGAAAAAGAAAATAGATTATGAAGAGGTCAGAAAGTATTGGACCGAGTTTTTGCGATTACAAAATATGAAAGACTTGTATAACATATACAGAGATAATGAATATCATTTAGATTATTTGTTAAAAATATACTACTTTATGTTACGAAATAACATACCCAAAAAGGATTGTGAAATTGTTTTGAGAAATGTAGATAATGTTATAAATTTAAATAATTCTGTTTCAAATCTTAAATTAGAATGTGAAACATGGCAGCGAGTTAAAAATAATCATGATAACTACCCACTAGAGCCATTACCAAAAATTAATTGGAATTATTCAAATTATCATTTTTAATTTTCTACAATACTTTATTAATATAATACTCATTTTAGTGAGTTGTTAATTATTTATATTAACCAAATTGAATGAGAATTATTTTAATTCAATAAAAATAATATGAATATATATATATATATATATATATTATTTTTATAGGCACGTATAGATACACATTTTATAATTAGGTGGGCAAGCGGATTTACATGGAGAATCGATGACTGGTAAATCTGTAATTGGTTCATTTTCGTCTGATTCTCCATCTTGTTGTACTGCGATTGTTGTTGTTTTTTGGATAGTATAAGGTAGAATAATTCTTTCTGATATGGAGTTGGTACTGTTTTCTTCTCCAAAAACAATGTATTGTTCAATAGGTAAAGTGAGTGCATAAATAAAGAATATTAGCACAAAAGAAATTGTAAGGACTGACTGATTTTTCATACTATTTCAATAACATAGCTATTACATTCTCCTAATAAAAATATTTTAAATAAATTCTTCAGTGAGATTAACATTTAAATCTGCTAAATGAAATATGTTAGAATTTACAATCTCAATTAATTGTTAAATATATTATTTGGTTCTGTTGGTTCATCAGATGGTTTAAAACCTTGTTGGAACTCAGTTGGTAGAATACAGATAATCAATACACGAACTATTATTCTCCATTTGTTATTACTGTCAATTTTGATACCGTATTTTGTCTCTGGTATTTTTCCCTCTAATGCTTGATGTGTTTTTACAAAGTTGTAGTATATTCTTTGTCCTTCTGCAATAGCAATTTATGGATTTACAACCTCTTTGAACCTTTACACGTTCTCTTAAAGTTCCGTTTAGTCTTTCAAATCTTTTTTACTATTAACAGATGTAGTAATGTGGTCTATAAGTTTGGCATAAGGACTATTAGTTAAGAAATTTTGTAACTCTCATTCTTTGTCAAGCCACTTGATAATATTTTTCCTTAAATTTGATTCATTTAAAAATGGTCTGTGATTTTAAGTATTCATTGCCTTAAACCTTGAAGCATTTATACTATTACAAACTTATTAGCTTTATAGTTTACCAACTGAAACCAAACATTTTTTATCATACCCTACTGTGTTACTAGCTCCATCAAATCGTTATAACCAAATTCAATGGGTGTTTGAGAAATCTTGCACCCATTTTACTACCAACGGAAAATCAAGAACTGACTGATTTAAACATCTGATGAACTAACAGAAACAAAATTTATCAAAAAATATGGTAAAACATTTTCAAATGACCGTTATTGAAATATTCTTCTGACAATAGCCTAAGGCAATTATTAAATTCGATACAGCTAAAATCATGCTAAATTAATTTTCTCTATTTTAATTATGTAATATCTAATATATTTCACTCTTCAATAAAATATCATTCTTCTGCATATTATAATAATATAAAACTACAAAAAATAATATAATTACAATTATAATGAGAATGATTCTTACTCGGGATTGAGACTTTTCTTTAGCCTTTAGCAAACCACGTGTCTTTTTAGCATGACAATTTGGACATAATGCTTGACAATTGGATATCTTGTTGTTTGACCTATTTCCGTCCGTATGGTCATAATCCCAAACTCCTGTACTTCTTTTACATATAGCACATTTGTAATTCTGGTCTCTTAATACTTGTCTTTTTACTTCTGCAGAAAAATAGCGTCTCTCTTTAGTTCTATGAGTGAATTTCCAAATAGCAGCTCCAATTAGAAGAAAAAGAAAAAACATGATAACAATAAACTCCTCCTCATGTGCGAAATCCTTTGAAATTGGTTCTTCAAAAGTATCAGTTTGACTGAAAATAATATTATTATATACAACGGAAACTATTATAAAAATAAATAAAAAAATTGTTAATAATAAAACCCATAACATGCGAGAGCGAATCAATCTGTAAATGATATTGTTATTATATAAAGATACTATGAAAGTTATAGATAAAAATGAGTAAATTCTTTAAAATCATTTTCTTTTACGTATCAAAGTCATTAATCATGCAAACTTTTTTAGAATGGTTCTGGGAGAGATTTCCAGACGAATTACAAGGAAATAGGGATATAGAATGCTATGATAGAGTGATGGAACAATATCCTAATCATAATATGGTATAATCTAGGTTTAAGATATAAACAGAGAAGACTAAAGGATATTTTCACCGTAGAAGTGAAGTAATCAATAAAATCAGAAGAAAAATAAAATGAAAATTAACTTTACAAATCTACTCTCTCTCCCTCTCTACACCTAGATTGCTAAAATAAATAGAATGATGTTTTGGTTTGTTGTAGTTGATATTATTAGATAACGAAACAGAATGCTTACCTAAATTTATATCAGCTCAAAAACTCTTAGAAGATAAATTCATAATCGAATTTACATCTAATAATGATAAAAACAACAGGAAGATAAGAAAAACAAGAACAATTGAACTAACAATAGGAGGTGACATAGCTTGTTTTGTTAAACCTCATTCAGATTTTGTTTGTGATACTATTGTCAGAGGTATAGTGCCAAAACGTCATAATGGTTTAGATTCTCCAACAGTATTTGTTTTGATTACTGACAACAAATTTGACTTTTACAATATAACAGAAATAGCTGATAAAAAATATAGGATATTAAATAGGGCATTAGAGCGTATTATAGTAAAAAGGGTTTTCACAATACATCAACTGGCACACTTCTTGATAATAGATTTAGAAAAAGATATAAAAAAATACAAATCAAAATTAGTGGTTATAACAGGTGACTTTTTCCTTTCAGATTCACAAATTTCAAAAGGAGACAAAGACTGGCTATATCCTCAAATGATTAAAGCAATCAAAAAGGTTAGAGACTCTATTGTTCTTGTCTTTTCTCCGACAAATTTGTCCAATTTAATGAATTATGGTGGATAAATTCAAATTAATTTTCTTACAAGAGATTCTATTTAGCCCAGGATTTAAATTATTATTTTACCGTTAACATGTATGTAGTAGTATAATTCCAACCTATAGGTTCTGCAAATTCGTCTTCTTCTGTACTACCATTTGTTTCATTACTTGTAGTTTTAATATTTCCCTTAAATTTAAGTTCATAATATCCAGGAGGTAAAGGTTTTAAAAATACCCAATTTCCGTCAGAAACTGCTTTAGTACTCTCTGGTGGTAAATTCAAAATATTATTTTCCGGTAACGTAAAACTAAAAATATCTGATTGAATACGATAATTTTCTAGATTTGGTATTTTTATACTGTTAAGTGTTGTAAACTCTGGAACTATTGTGTCTTGAATTTTTTTAGCACAATTACTTAATTCATCTTTTGTTTTCATTGTTGGATATTCAGCAATTGAACATTCAGAATTTAATATAGGAAAGAGTATTCCTACACCATAAGGGGTTTCACAATAGCGTACAACTGAATGTTGATATGTACCTGGGAAAAACCAGACAGGTTCTTTCTGACCCTCTTTACAGAATTTTCCAGTATCATCATATGCAGGATGAATATTTTGTGGAATTGAATATGCCCATTGCCACCATTTTGCAGTCCAATCTGCATATGTAAGATTAAAAGGACTAGAACCAAGCTCAAAAACTAATGTAGAAATATCAAAATTGGTATTATTTTTATTAATAGTTTGATTAGAGAGTTCTTCTTCTTCACTATACGAAACTCCATTATTCGAATGTAGAAGAATTAAAACTGTCATAAATGAACTTAGAATTAGGATAAATTTTATCATATTCTTATTTTTTATTTTAAGATATATTAAGAACTTTTTCTTTCTCGATGCTATGTCAATATTAAATTATTTTTAATAAATTTGGATATTGAAATTGCAACAACAATTGAAAATAGTTGAGTAGTTTTATTTTCCAACAGTATTACGTTTCATCTGCTTTTTCAAAAACTCCTATCATATGAAATAGATAAATAATGACTTTCAAAGACAAGTATCATGGCAGCAGGAAAGGTAATAGGCGGTATTGTTTTAATTATTTTGGGAATCGTCTTTTTTGGCCCTTCTCATTGGGCAAATACAGCGACATATTATGACCTTGAGATATGCAATTCATTAACCGGAGAACCTGGACAAGGGCTTACTCAAGGAAACTATCAATATTGTCAAAATATGATAATAGTAAATTCAATTTCATTAGTCGGTATGATAGTTGGCGGAATATTTGTCATAATTGGATTAGTATACGTAATAATAGGCGCTATTCGTGGAAAACAAGATAAGAAGAAAGTTAAAGAAATAAAGGATTCCAATATTAACGCGAATTCATCTAAAGAATTGAAAGAAATAAGAGGAGAAGTAAAGAAAGTAGCTCAATCATCTATGTCTGCACCTAATACAGATAATCCAATAATAGATAACAAAAACAACAATAATGATTATATATCAAGGCTAGAAAAATTAGCTGAAATAAAAAAAAATGGAATTATAACACAAGAAGAATTTAATATTTTAAAAGTTGATATAATAAAGAAATTTGGTAATGCTTCTATTGAAACTACTACTAAATCAGATTCTAAGGTCACAAATAGTGATTCTAATGTGACTACTAAAAATTCTGAAGAAGATAGAGTATTATAACAAAAACAAAAAATTAAATATTTTTATTATTATTCAATAAAACCTAAAGCTTATATATATTGTAAAATGCTAAAGTATATCTGTAATGACAACAATACTAAATTTTATTAGAGGATGGTTATTGTGTTATTCATTTGCTAATTTTTATTATGAAATCAATTCCGAAAATATGTCATAGTATTTTTTGTTACTAAATCTTATACAAGTTTTATTCTATAAACTTAAACTTATGAATATGTAAAAATGTTATAGATATTATTGACTAATTTTATATTAAAATCTTTTTATTAATTGAATGATATATATATTATAGTGAAATAGTACTATGAAACAGTTAGTTATTGCAATTCCTTTTGTAATGACATTCATTTATGCACTCACTTTACCTATTGAACAATACATTGTTTTTGGAGAAGAAAACAGTACCAACTCCATATCAGAAAGAATTATTCTACCTTATACTATCCAAACAACAACAACAACAACAACAGCAGTACAACAAGATGGAGAATCAGACGAAAATGAACCAATTACAGATTTACCAGTCATTGATACCCCATGTAAATCTCCTTGTCCACCTACTGCAGAAATGTGTATCTTTATGTGTAAATAAAATTAATTAATTTTTTTTATTTGCTATTTATTAACACATTCCTAATGATAATCAAGGAAATATTATTTTGTTATTAAATATACAGAAAAAATTATTATTACGTTAAAAATGTAACTGATAAAAGATTGAAAGAAGCTGAAAATTCTTGATTACTTCAGTGTTAATTATTGTTCATCTTCACTTCTTTTCCTGCATATAGTTATAGAAATCATATATTATAGAGGAATTTTCTCTGTTAGGAACAAGGCTAATCTTGTTATTTACTATAGTGGATAGTTTAACTGAACATGATTACATTTTTTAACTATTTTCCTTCTTCTCCTTCTTCTCTTCTTTCTTGATTACATCTATAGAATAACAAAAGCTAGTCTATGAATTCCCATTGTATATGCGGTCACCGGGATTTGAATTCCCGCTTTACTTTGAATAAAGTCCCGGGTTGCGGGCTAACTTCGCATGGTATATATGCATGGAAGGCCAGTGTCCTAACCAAACTAGACGATGACCGCAATTCATTATTTAAGAAAATCAATAGATATTAAATCTTCCCATCAAATAATTATGAATTATTTCGTATCAAAATTTATGGATATACCATATTAAAATCAATTTCTCCTCCGTGAGCTTGAAAACTAGATGTTTGTTTATATGCAAAACTCCCGTTTACTTGAAAACTAGAAGATTTGTTAGCAATTTTATTCCATACATTATCTATTCTGTTATCTTTTTCTATTGTTTTTTCATCTTTTAATGTTACAGTTCCATTGCCAATTATAGGATAAATACCCTCCTGGGAATCGACAAATCCTTCTGGTCGTTGTCCAATATCTCCGGATGCAATGCGTATCTTGTCCAAATTGACATTATAATTAATATTTTCAAGAATTAAAGTCCCTTCATTTGGATTATAAACATCAAATATTGTATTCATTTTAATAATATTATTATCAATATTTGTAACTGAAACATTTTTCAGTGAAATTTCTAAAGCTTTTGCTTCTGTCACAGCTGCTTGGTTAAATTTTGGAGGACTAATTTTAAAATCAGATTCTTGCGAAAATATCATTATTATAACTGCTACTGCAATAATCCCAATAGCAGAATATATAATTTTTTTATTTATATGACCTATTCTATACTTTTGAATTATTTTTGTAATTGCTGATATTTCGTTGTTAATTTTATGCTTAATATCATTACTATATTTTGCTGGTGGTCCAACTGGCTTGTCATCTGGTGGTCCAACTGGCTTGTCATCTGGTGGTCCAACTGGCTTGTCATCTGGTGGTCCAACTGGCTTGTCATCTGGTGGTCCAACTGGCTTGTC
>DASVEV010000102.1:0-2045 GCA_036380415.1 Nitrososphaeraceae archaeon | reverse complement strand
ATAGTATAAAATACACCTTAAAGTTCTAATGAAACTAAAAAATTAGCTGAATCGATAGCCTAGTAGTGTTTTATTATTAAGATACGAAATAAGAAGAACGAACGAATCTTAAATACAATAGAAAAGAGATATGAATTACAGAGTTGAATATGAAATATATTCTGCTTTAAAGATACAAATAAGCCAAAAATAAAAAATGGTATAGAACAGAACTTATCAATTTTTTATTGTTGAAATAATAATAATAATAATAATAATATGAATTACAACAATACCAATGATAATAGTCAAAGCTGTACAATACGAATTCTGTCGCTAGCTATAAATTTGTAATATTTTCTTAGTAATAATGTATTGATAATATCACTCTTAACTTCAAGAGACACAATAACTTAACTAGATTCATCACTTGCGCAAATGAAAATGAAATTTTATATTTCATTGTTTTATAATAAAAATAAATATCTAAATCTATTATTAATAGAACATAATCATATACACGTTTATAGTTGCAAGACTTTGATTATTTTAAAATTCTGATAATTTTGTTAGTAATAGATCCTACTTACTGCATATTAATATTATACGAATATAGATTCCGATGTACAAATTATATCTTCCTATGGCTCTATTAATGAGCTTAATTTTGGGTTCAGGGTTAGCTGCTTTCACTAGCAATTCAGCCTCTGCTCAAAATTACGGATACCAAGACGAAAATTCATACAACAGCTATTCTGACTCATCATCATCATCATATGGCGATACCTATAGCAAATACCCAACCGAAGATAAGAACCATGAGTGTAGAACAGGTCCATTCGAAGGATTCTTTACAAGTTCAGTAGAATTCTGTAAAGATGGTAAATTCGATGATAGAAAAGGTCATGATAGAGATAGAGATAATAGAACAGTAACAATAGATACATACACAGTTGTAGGTAATACTTCTGTTGGCTTCGCTGGTACAAACAGTTCAGTCATTAGCTCTACTGCTCTTTGTGATGTAGGAGATCCTGCAACAGGCGGATCATTTGTAACTGCTGGTAACTCTACCATACGAGCATCTCAGGCTTTGGCAAACGAGACTGGATGGATTGCAACTGCAGAAGTATTTGGTAATGCAACAATACCAGGAGCACCGCTAGGTAGCGTAACATCAGATGTAGAATGTCTAGATAATCCTCCATTGAGGCCTTAAAAACCCCCTTTTTTATTTTTTTTTAAATTATAATAAAACAAGTACTAGTCAATTGATAATCATTAAAATTAATCCTTCCTGCTTTTAATATTGAATCGAATAGTTTTTTAGAATTTATATAGTCGAAGTAACATATTTTTACGAATTAGTTTTGTCTTAACATAAGGAACAATCTTTGCAAGATTCTCATTATCAAATAAATTTTAACTGTTGTAAACCTGCTGTTCTCCCAATATGAGAATTTAATAAAGTTAGCTATCAAAGCTCTTAAATAAAGTGAGAATATTAAAATTAAAAGTAGGTATGCAAGAACAGGTAGTCTTAAAACAAGTGATAAATTCTTTTGAAGTTATGGAGTGCAATGAACATAAAATATCTATTATAACTAAATAATTAAGGAAGAGATATCCTAGTTCAATATGACTGAATATGATTGTACAATCTAAATTATATTAGGTGGACTTCTCCTCCAAGTAATTCCAATATCATTAAGTCAAGGAATATCTCCTTGCTGCCTGCTTCTATAGTATTATTATTTCTATTTTTTTTATAAAAAAAATGGGCTACGAATAGTTTGACTATTGTGACCAATTTTGACCTTAACTTCTTTATATATATCTAAACCGTTTGTTCCCATTCTGCTTTCTTTTGATCATATTCCTTTCTGGAATATTTAATCCTAGCAGGATTGCCAATAACGACTGTTTCAGGTGGCACATCTTTTGTTACAACAGCACCCATACCAACTACAGCATTTTTTCCAATAGTAACCCCAGGTTTTATTACTGCTCTAGCAGCGATTATTGCTCCATCCTCTACAGTCACTCCTATCATTTTTGGACTCATG
>DASVEV010000101.1:0-2216 GCA_036380415.1 Nitrososphaeraceae archaeon | reverse complement strand
CCTGTGGTCCAACATGACCCTGGTAGGCATTGTTTGTATACTAAATAGGTTTAAAAGCTGTTTCTTCTGGGTAATTATCTAATTATAATTCCCAATATAATATTACAAATTTACATTTATTAAGCCTATCATAGAAAGATTTTTTTTATACATAAACGAAAGTTTAATCCTAATCTAATACCAATCATTTGAGTAATAACAGGGTATGGATATGGATGATAAAAAACAGTGGAGAGGTAAAGCAATTTTGCATGTCGATATTAATTCATTTTACTCATCTTGTGAAGAGATTAAAGACCCATCATTAATAGGAAAACCTCATGCAGTTATAATGACACCTCAGGACAATAACAGCATTACAAAAGGTGCAGTAACAACATGTTCTTATGAGGCTAAAAAACTTGGAATAAAATCAGCAATGCCGTTATACAAAGCATTAGAATTATGTCCTAATTTAATATTACATTCAGTAGACAAAAAATTCTATGAAAAGATGTCTAATGAGGTTATGAAAATATTAGAAGATTATGCAGATATTTTTGAACAAGCAAGTATAGATGAAGCGTATTTAGACTGTACAATTAAAATTTCAAATATTAATATAACAGTGGAAGAATATGCTCAAGAAATTAAAAAATCTATAAAAGAAAAATGTAGTGGCTTATTAACATCTATAGGTATAGCACCAACAAAATCTGTTGCAAAAATTGCATCTGATTATCAAAAACCTGACGGTCTTACTATAGTAAACTTTAATGAATTGAAAAATTTTCTTAGTCCATTAGATGTTGAAACAATTTCAGGAATAGGAATCAAAACACAAAAAATTCTAAAAGAACAAATGAATATCAAAACTATAGGTCAACTATCAAATACAAATGTTCAACTCCTCATAGAAAGATTTGGAAAGAAGATAGGAACATGGATGTGGCAAGTTGCAAATGGTTTAGACAATGAGCCAGTTCTTCCACGCGGAAATCACATATCATTAAGCAATGAATCTACATTAGAATTTGTTACAGAGGATAAAGAGATAATAAAGCGATCTCTGTATGAGTTGATTGATGAACTTTATGAAAGGATAAAGAACAACAAATATCAATTTAGAACAGTTGGAATAAAATTAATGAGAACTGATTTTAGTATTGAAACTAGAGAAAAATCTTATATCAAATATCAAAGCGAAAGAAAAAGTATTGAATCCATAATAGAAGAGATCTTAGGTAAATTTAATTTGGAAGACGATAATTTGGTCATTCCTTCGAAAAAAATTACTAAAAAATTTTTACCCATAAGGAAAGTAGGATTGAAAGTATCAAATTTGACAACAAGAGAAAAAAATAGTAAAGACAAAGAATACAAACAAAAGACATTATTAGATTATTGTTAGCCATTACAATCAAACTAAGCTTTCTATAAATGTGCATAAATTAATTGTTATATTTAGAAATTTTTCATTTTGATAATAAAACCATAGCCCAAGGTTCAAGTCTTGAATATGCAGTTTTGATATGAGTCAACCACTTTGTTTGTAGAGTATAAAGGTCAAATAATTAGAGAATCATTATTCTTACTCTTACTATTCATTATAAATCCTAATAGTAAATGTCATTAGTAGGGTTCACCTTAGAACAGTAATCCCGACTATCAGATAAAGATGGTCCAGAGAACACTGGACAAGAAACAGGATATATACATGATACAGACATGGCCGTATCCCCCTTAACGAACACGACGTTTATCATGACGCTGACAAATATTTTACGATAGAATGAAAGAAAGGGAATTTACAAGCGCTACTAAAAGTATAATAACGTTTTTGGCTAATTATATAATGAATATGAATCATATTTTCATTGTGCCTATTAATTTAACAGGAATTATCGATAAAAAGGGTACTTTGGGAGGAGGTTTACAGTAATAAAATGTCATCATCATCTATTATTAAAAAAACGTCAACAGCAACTGGATTTATTAAAGCTATAGAATCAGGTTCGAAACATCTTCTTATGAAAAGATTTACGTTACGATTTCCAGAGCAAAAATTGAAGTTTGTTGGAGATGGATACCAGTTCGACCCAAAGAGAGGAGTGGGAATCGCAGGGAGCAGAGGACGACATATTCTCTTCCATGAGAAATGTACTGGATGTCAACTCTGTGCAATAACATGTGAAGGTATTGCTGAAGCTATAGAAATGGTAAAGGTTCCTGAAAAA
>DASVEV010000100.1:0-10981 GCA_036380415.1 Nitrososphaeraceae archaeon | reverse complement strand
TGGTATGGCATGGTTTAAACAAATGCAAAATAAGGTATGGTTTCAACTTAGTGTAACTGATATGCAAGGAGTCACACAGGCTCACATACATACTGGAAAAGTAGGTGAGAATGGTCCTGTTGTTGTAACATTATACAAATCGGACACTCCACAACCAATAAATGGTAAGTTATCATACGGAAACATAACTGCAAATGTGTTAGAAGGACCAATGAAGGGTAAACAACTATCTGACCTAGCTACTGCAATGTCAAACGGAAGTACATATGTAAATGTCCATACTGAGAAATATCCTAACGGTGAAATTCGTGGACAAATAATGATGGCAAATTCAACTAGTGATGCAATCATGATGAGGACGATGAAATAATTCTTTTCTATTTTTTATTTTAATAACTAAGAAAATTATGTTTAAATGAATCAGTTGTAACCAATTTATTATCTGATTTTTAACAACAACTAATAGTAAGTTATTATTTACTTTTCCAATCTCTAAGATAATCTTTTTTTTCTCACCGACAAATACTGTTGCTATCATTAGATATTGATTACACGTCATAGGAAAACTACTTAATATATCTTCATAGCCTGGACCGGCATTGTAAATCTCAAGTTAAGGCTATGACAATTATTCATCATCAATGATTGTAAAAGTAACACTATCATACTCATTAACCATCTTTTGATAATGATATTGATATAGTATGGACAAAATAATAGTTATGGATGTATTAGCAATTTTTTTTAAAACAAATTCATAATTTTATACTGTATTACATTATAGAATTTTCATACGAAAATATTAAATATACTGGATAGTTAGTAACAAATTAAGATGATAAAAAGAGGTTACCTTAGATACATATATATTTTTATTGCAATATCGTTTGCTGTTAATATCCTATCCATATATTCTCCTAATGAATCAGTTTTTGCTAAAAAAGATAAAGATGCTGATAATGAAAAAGATAAGGACCAACTAGTAGTTAATGCCCGTATTAATTTAAACAATATAGATATGAAAAATACTGAATTCATATGGGTTACGGCATTTATAAACGGTGAAGACTTTAACAAGATATTCCTATTTCATCTATAGACAAAAGTAAGAAAAAATTAGATGTAGAATTAAAAACAGATGTTAGAAATGATGATATAGTTGAGGCAGATACCCCAAATGAATTTTTTATATGTGCATATCAAGTTGACGGTGAATTAAAAGACGATAATTCTTTGACTAAATTTGATTGTAATGAAGGAGATTTACTAAATATAAAAAAACCAACAGAAATTAATTTGTTTACAACTGGTTCACAAGTATATGCAAAAAGCCAAGCAGTTTATGAGAAAATCTGAATAGTAATGTAATTGGCTCAAATGGCGATAGAGTAAAAATAAAATTTCTTTCTCCTCTGGCAGATAAAAGAGATACTAAAAAGTTGGTAATGGGTGCCATGATAAAGGGTCAAATACAATCTGAAGTTATAGAAGATGTTCAAGCAGAACTTGACAAAAGTGGAGATAGTACAATAAAGAGAACATTCACCTTTGATAGAGACACTGATGTAGGCAAAATACAAATTGGAGATAGATATCATGCATGTGTTGCTAGTGAGGACCTAAGACCACCAGAGGGTTCTGAATGTGAAAAAAGAGTAGTTAAACATTTTGACAAGCCTAATTCCTTGCCTGCTCGCTAGGTACTACCTTTTTGAAATATTAATTACTCATTTTTTCATATAATTTCATCTATCTAATTTAAGAGAATAGACAACTCCAAATAAATTGTCCCTCATAAGGACAACATCTGCAATCTTTTATCCAGATTACAAAACATAGGGAAAAACACAATTCACAAAAAAATTTGTATTGAATTAACAATTAATCAATTCGGGTCATCCCCAGTTGAACAGCAAGAATACAAATTTATTGTTAATGTAAATATTTTTATAATAAGAAGACTTATAAAAACAAATTATAGAGTGAAGATGTTTTTAAGTAGAATAGACAAGGAGGATAATAATAACCTAGACAATAATATTTTAAATTCATATATTGTTGTGAATCCTAATGAGATAAAAAATACCACTAAAATGGAACAAGAAGGAAATCAATTATTTATTATTTAAATCATTAAATAGCTGTAAAATTTGCAAATAAATTTCAAAATGACATTCTAGACAAACTTGTCTTCATGCTTGATCTTTCAGTGATAGGGAACGAGCATGTAAAAAGAGGACTATTATTTTCTGCTGTTAATACATCACATGATGTTGCAAAAAAGAATAGAAGTAATATATTATTAATTGGTGACCCTGGAGTTGGCAAATCAAAGCTATTGAAAAGAACTTCAAAAGTAGTTCCAAATAGAAGATATGAAAGTGGAGAAAATTCATCTGGTAAAAATCTAAACGGTATTATTGAAAAATTCGATGATAATACTCAAATACTTGGAATATTTTCGAGATAAATATTAATCAACTTTAAGTCAAAAATTTCTACCTGTTACTATCTCGACACTCCCTATGCTTTCTTTATTTCGTCTATTATATGAAAATCATCGTAGAATACACATACAAAATTTTGCTTTATTTTGGTCTAATCAAACCAGATTCTTACTAAAAATTATATTAGAATAATAAAAGCATAATAACATATGTATTATACCATATTTCATATTTTGATTTGGACCATGAAATCAAATTATCAAATCCAAAATCCTACTAGAATAGATCATTAATTACGGATCAATAGCCTATCCGATAATATAATTGTGTCACTAAGACATCATACTCAAAACAATACCTCTATATGTTACCTATCAAAAGAATTGCCATCAATCCTCAAATAATTAACTTAACTAACAATAAAGTCCTTTTTTTATCTCACAAAGCATGTCTTTCACATTCATATCTATTTCACTTGGATCTATTTTGGAATCCATACCTTTTTCCAGCTCGTTTAAGCCTGTAAGATAATTCTTATCATTGTCTGATAAGGACGCTTGTGATTTATTTAAAAGAGTAATAGCTCTGTTAAAAAACTGTTGACCATCCTGAAATTCTAATAAATTAATGATTCTTCCCTGATTCATTGATTCTGTATATTCCTCAGATGCAATAGTTATCAATTCTGCAGTAACATTGAGTATATAATCTCGATTATTTCTTTTTTCTAAAGATATAGATTGATCTAATGCATCATTAAGTAATTTTTCTAATTCTCTTTTCTCTATAATAATTTTATTTAGATTATCGGATCTTACAGTTTGAACATACTTGTTTAGTTTGCTTGAGAAATCTTTTGTTAATGTTTCATTTGTCTGAATAAGTTTACTGTTTATTACATCTACAATTTCTTCGATAGGATGTAATGCATGAGCAACAGCTAATACACTATTATTATTATGAACATTTAGAATTGAAGCATCTAAATGTCCTATCATTTGTTCTAGATAACCATGAAATTCATGATCGCTTATGGTGGATTGTTTCGCCTCGACAGAATATAAATTGCTATCGGAATACAATAAGGAAAAAATGGTAAAGCATATTGGGATTACAAATATTGTTAAGCTAAAATTCAAAATCATTGTGTATATTCAAAATTAAGATGTATATTTTAGTCTATGCATAATTCTAATATGATAAAACCAAACATTATCTTCCAAATTAATGATTATTCCCTTTAAGCCTCTATTGTTATTGTCAACAGGTACTTCCAATTCGTTTATGAAATTACTTTGATCATAGTATTTGATAACTCCGGTTGTTGCTGTAATTGGCCTATACATTTTGAATGAGTAAAAAACAATAAGAAAAAAAATAACTATTTATTTATTAGATACATTTTTAACATTTCCCCGAAAATATTACGATCCGTATTATTTATTAACATCTACTTGGATAGAATGTCTAGATTATTTAATACAGGGAATAATATATGTTAGATTCATTTCAAGCCCATTTTTATCTTTAACATAATCATTGTTTTTATCATCAAAGAAACGAAGTGTATAATTATCTGGTAAAAGACCATCTGCTATAGTATAATCATTAAATCCTCCTGTAGCATTAGTATAAAAATATCCATAATAATCCATGTAACCATTAGATTTTATAAATTCCCAATATACATTACCGTTTTTGTTAAAACCATTTACAGTCATGTTAATTCTATGATCTTTTAATTTTCCACACTTTGGTTCTATATCTACAATTAATTCATTAGCATCTACTGCTTGGTAACATAAAACATTTAAAAATGATAAAACAACTAATAGAATTAATGATGAAAATTTATTATTTTTCACTGTACTTCTTTTGATATTGAATCTTAATTTAAATATATATACTAAATAGAATCATCTTAGTTTGATTTATATTGTAAATATAACTTTGTTTTGAATGATAGGTGTTAAAGTTGCTTTTGACAGCCTATATGTTATATATCAATAGAATATCTATTGCTGTATACTTAAAATGATTATCTTTTTTCTTCTCCATAATAATATTTGGCATGTAATAAAATTGTTATCTAAACCATAATCATCATCCTCTGAATATGCTATAAGATTGATAGAGGAAGATATTTTGTATAAATCAATATTTCCGTTCCAAATCATAAGAATTTGGTCTTGGATTATAATAATATGTGTTCTAATTTCATTATTCACAATAATAAAGATTTACCTATAATTAAATTAAAAAATATTATTTTGATTTTAAGTTGAAAAGGATCTGCAAGTTAGGATGTATTTTAGTATGAACAATCTCCATTGCTTTCATTGGATTGTCCTTATTTTTAATTACAGTATTTAATTCCAATAATCCATCTTCAAGTTTTTTAAGGTAATTTTGAGTTGTAGTATTATTTTCTGTAACTGATGTTTTTATTTCATTCTTGAACTTTTTTAAAGTATAATCAGAAAAACTTATTGCACTTTCATAACTCGAGAAATTTTCAATAATCGTTTTATGAGACACATTTTGGAATTCATGGTTATTACCTTCTTTATGCAAAGTATTATTTTCCATCGATTTTGTATGCAGATTTGACATATTTGTTAAATCAATTCCGATGTTAAATGCAGTACCATAACTTTGAAGAGCGGAGTTTACAATATTTGCAAATACCAGAGCTTGAATAGTAGAATTATTCAATTGCTCCTGATCAATTCTTACAGATGTAGCCTCCTCTAAAATTGCATTAATTGTCTCCACTGATTGACTAATTTGTGATTTGTCATTAGATGACTGGACTTGGTCTAGTAATTGATGTAATGTACTATTTAATTCATTTGCAACTCTCTCATTTCTTTCTGAAATTTCATCGTTAGTATGAGTATCGTAATTATTGAGAGCATATTCGGCATGTTCTATAGCTGAACTTTGGTTGTTATTCCCACTACTATTTGCTACAAGTGATGATTCAACTTTTATTTTATCAACAAGTGTTAGAAAATGTGCACTCTCATCCGGAGAGAAATTATGAGCGAAAGAATTTTCAAAGACAAGAGAGCCAACACCACCACAAATTATTGCAAAAGATGTGAGTAATATGGTTATAGAAATCTTCTTAATATATTTGCTAATGATCATTTTAAATTATTATTGTATTTTAATATAATAAGAATTTTGGCATCTAAAATAAAGATAATGTTATAAAAATGTTAAAAATAATACAAGAGATAATGTACTTATAAAATATGTCAGAAAGACCAAGACAAAAACAACAAATAGTAAAGTAATTTATTCATTTAATTATATTAGATAAATAATTATTCTCAAATAGAATTTAATCAAGAATGATAAAAAAGATGAGGAGTATAAGGAGTACGACAACAACAAATATGATGAGCAATACGGATATGAATACACTTATGATAATGACAACAAATACGGAAACGAATATGCATCATATGAAGAAGAATAAATGTAAATACAATCTTGCCTTCACTTAACTCATCTTTATTTTTTTAAAACAAAAGTAATTCTAATATATATACTGATTTGAATGTCTTACAAGAGACATTTTTGGAGAAGATAATCAAATATAATTATGCTCTTGATGGTTCGTCGCATATCTTTTAGGGCTATGTTAATTTAGAGAAATAGATTTTAGCTATAAATGTCCTATTCCAATCTATTGGTCATTAGGATATTTGAAAGAAATAGAACATGTACCTTTGTTGTTATGTTTCCTTTGTATTTGTACTTCTAGATTTAAGTTTACGTAATACATCTAAAGCATTAGTGATATTTAGAGATGAGAAGAAAAGAAATTATGTATCTGTTTGGAATAGGATTCAAAGATCTGCTTCATATCAAATCTACCGACGCACAAGAGTATCTGCCTTTATAATAGATGAAACCGTTATCCAGATTGGCAGTCAGCATTTCTGGTTATGGCTTTGTATAGAACCAGTACACCGTTTCATGCTTGGAATCTACAGTTCGGAAGAGAAAAATATGCTAGTTGCTGAAAAATTCATTAGATCTCTTGTTGATAAATATGGAAGAGATCCAGGTTCTACTAAAGGTGGTACATGGTATCCAGAAGCATTCAATGTAATTGGATTAAAACATAAACAATCTTGTCTAATTTCTTCTTGTGTGATCTCTGATACAATTTTGCTCTTTATCAGATAATTTTTTCTAATTTCAAACAATTTTTATCTGTAAAACTATTTTTTATAAATATTATTTTTTAAATTTCATATACAAAGAAAATGAGATCAATTAATTATCTTTTATTTTGACTCATAATTCTCTATGGTTGGTCGTTGTGGTTTATAGGTAATTACCAAGGTATCATTGACATTATAGGGACAATTTACTATTGTTCTTGGTATCTTATCAGATGCTTCAACAACACAATTTCCTTCATGTTTAATTTCTACTGTTGCATCTTCTGTAACGCTTTGACGAAAAAGATTGGTTGCAGATGAACCCATAATTGCCAGGACTAATACAACTCCTGCAACAATGAATATAAGTGCTAATTTACCAAATGAAATACCTTCGAAACTCATTATTATGATAATTTAATAGCAATTTAATTTAATATATTTATTGATAAGGATTGACTTAATTATTCTGAATTATTCCAAGGAATTTGATAATTTAATACAACCTCTGAGGCATTAGAATCTTTAAGAATTTTGTAAAAAATTTTCATTGATAAAAGTGTATCCTCTATTACTATTATCTTCTCCACGAAAATTAGAATTGTGTAGTATAGGAGAGATTAATATTATAATGCCCATTAATTCTATTACATTATAATTACGAAATTTCAATTACATTACTCGATTGTATTTTAACATTTTAATAGTTGTGCTATTTTTCTATTAGTAAAATACAATGTTGGAATAAAGTATAAGATTAGACTATCAAAAGTAAACTTATTTCTTAGTTAATGTTAAGGTTGTAAATGAAGTTACAAAATATGTTTCGAATTGAGGATACTAATCATGGGATCGCAGTTTTATTTTATTATTAACGCTTTATATGGCTTTCAATAATGTTATACGATGATACATTTTCCCGATATGAAATGTTATACAGTTAATACAAATAATATCGGAAATGAATAAGAGGAAAAGTCCATTTCTAAAATTGAGATTAACATATGCTTAAAACTTAATTACATGGTTTTGTAAACATTCTCTGTAGATTAGATAAGCTTGTAAAAAATGTTGGGTCTTCGTCACTAAAATAATTCTCTAATAATTAAACACAATGTATTTTAAATTATTTTTTGTATGGTATTTACTTAAGCTTGGCTTGAGCTTCAATTACATGGGTGTTAAAGTTAATCCTAACACCCATTTTTAGGACTCTAAAATAAATTAAATGACTATATCACATGTGTATAAATTAATAATGTTAATAATCCTATTAATAGGAAGATGGATGCAATATTTAAAAATCATCGTGATTCTTTTTTACAATCATTACAAATTCTTCTAACTTTTTCAAAGTTTGAGGATGTAAATGATGTTCTATACCCTCAGCATCTCTATTTGCAATATCTTCATCTACTCCAATTATTTTTAAAAATTCAGCCAACAAACTATGTCTCTGATGAATATTCATGGCCACATCAATCCCTTGCTGGGTTAGACAAATCCCCCTATATTTTTCATATTTGAGATAGCCAGTTTCATCCAATCGCTTTACCATTTTAGTTACACTTGGAGAACTTACATTAAGAAATTGAGAAATATCTATGGTTGTAGCATAACCTTTCTGCTGTACCAATTCATAAATAACTTCAAGGTAATCTTCCATTCTATCAGTACGGTCTTCGTTTTCCTTCTTTCCGGTATGAGCATCACGAATCGATTCAAGACGATTGATACCTGAATTAGAGTCACCTTTCAACTTTCTTAACAATTTTTATTTACCATCCTTATGTATATTTTAGTTACTAACAATTAGTTAAGATGGTATCAGCAATGATGTTACATACATTATTGCCATTCCTGCCGCAAATCCTGCAATCATAGGGGTACTTAGCATAGCCTTTCTTGGTTCACTAGTATTTGATGACATCCAGGAAGTGATGGAAAATACTACTTGAAATATTGCACCAGCACCTATCGACAAGAATATTATTGCAGCAATAGGGGAATAAAGAAACCCTCCGATCCATGCTCCTATTATTGTTGGAACACCAGCTATCAAACCCATTGTTATCAGTTTTCGTAATGTGACTTTGCTACCGCTTTTGGCCATTGGTGCTACTATTGCCAATCCTTCAGTAGTGTTGTGTAATGTAAAACCAACTATTAGAAAAGTACTGAGGGCTACTTCTCCTAATAGAACAGCAGCACCTATTGCCAAACCTTCTCCAAAGTTATGTAATCCAATTCCTATTGCAATCATCATTGCTATAGCGAAAGGTTTTGCTAATTGTTGTTGTTGTTGCTGTTGTTGTTGATGTTTTTGCTGTTGTTGTTGTTGATGTTTTTGCTCACCCTCTGTTGTAGTAGAAGAGGAAGAAGAAGAATATGTTACCAAGTTAGATTTGGACTTATTGGTATCAGATTTAATTTTGGCTCGTTCAACAAGTTTTTCAGATGTATATAGCAATACCAAGAAAGTAATGATTGTGAACATAGCAATCAATACTTGACCATTAAAAGCTCCTGCAATATTTTGTGCTACAATTTCGTTGCTTTCTACTAGTGCATCTATTCCCAAGAAGACAAGCAATCCTGCAGTAAGACTAAGGAAGAATTTGTACTTGTTCATGCCAAGTCTTTTTATAAATGGAAACCAGAGAAGACCTATCAACACGGGTATAACTCCTACATAAATACCAATAAGTGCAAAGTATGATGCTTGTTCTACATTTGGAGTTGGTGCTAATGCAGCCGCTTCAACATTCTTGCTAAACCGTGTACCATCAGAACTAGTTACTCCAACTTCATATGGTACGCCGGCGATCCACGAAAAAGGTACTATAACCTTTGCTTCGGCCAGTCTTGACAAGGTTTTACTTGGTTCTATTGCAGCTGGAATCATACGATCATTAATGTCTGCTTGTGCAATTTCTACTCCTTCTGGACCAGTATTACGGATAATTGCTACGATTTTATCTTTTTGGAATTCTATCTTTTCTATTGTGATTTCAGGCAAAGGTATTCCTGCATTTAATATCGACATACCAGGACCAAGAAGAAATACAAGCATGCCAGACAGTACTATTAATGGAATTAATGCGATAACGATCATTTTTTTTCGACTCGTCTTCCTGTTATTTCTATCGATTTTATTCTCATTAGATTCCATTTGTATTAACTACCTCCTTGTGAAGATTCTCTATTACTAACAACTGTAGATTGAGAATCTTTTGTTTTAGTTTGCGTAGTAAAAGTATTGTTACTTACCTCAGCTGGATATACAGCTTTTTCACCTTTAGTAAATGCAGTCAAATCTGACTCAGACGGGTCTTCTTTAACCAAGAACAAGCCAGTCCATCCTTTCTCTGCAAATTCTGTCTTGTGAGCGTGGAACATATAGGGACCTGGATACTTGTAGGAGAATTCTAGTATTCCTCTTTCACCCTGACTAAATGTCACTATATCTGTATACTCATTTGGCGTCAAGCTGGTTCCAGTTCTATAGAACTGAAATAGATTTGCATGCAAATGAAAATTGTTTATTTGATCAAATTCTAATATATTAACCAAATATACTCGTATCAATTTGTCCTTCTCAATTTGGATAGGATGGTGCATGTAATAATTTGGAATTCCGTTTACAGTGTAAAAGTTATTTTCAGTATCAAAGTCATTATCATATCCATTCATCATCATAACCATTTCATCTGCTTGTGGTCTTGGCGTTTTTGGATCAACAATATAAACACCATAAAGACCCTTAGATATGTGCTCTTCTAAAGGCTGCATATGACAGTGGTAAAGAAAAAGACCAAATGGTTCCGCTGTAAATTCATAAGTGAAGCTTCCACTTGGAGCAATAATTTCAAATACTCCATCCATATGAGATTGATGAATGCCATGGAAATGCATAGTATGAGGTTTTGATCCATTATTTATGAACTTGATTTTAACTAGATCACCCTCTGTTGCTCTAATTGTTGGACCTGGAATTGTTCCGTTAAATGTCCATGCATCCATAAATACACCTGGTGATACTTCAAGATTCCTGTCTTGAGCTATTATAGTAAATTCGCGTAATGTGGTTCCATTGTCTGTTGTCGATACTTTACCGTAATTGAACTCTCTTAGATATTTCATTGGATCGATAGTCAGATCAGTCCTTTCATCTGCATTGATTGGATCTAAAACATCACCTGTAGTTCTAATGGTATTGTATCCAGTAGTATGTCCGCCAGTCACTACTGTTTCCCTTGTTGTTGTTTTTTCTTCCTCCTTTGAAAAGGCATTATTATTATTCTGTGCAATGACTGAAATTCCACTAAGAAAAGAAATAGCAAAAGCTGTAGT